>JAPYWU010000060.1 GCA_028276205.1 Dictyoglomaceae bacterium
CAGCAATAATAGCAGACTTAGCTTTTTCTCTACTTTCAAAAAATCCTTTTTTAACTAATAGAGTATCAAGCCTTTCTTTAGGAGTTTTTTCTTTCAACCTTCCACCCTTGTTTTATTAAGAACCCCTAATACTTCATTCACTACATGATATTCTTTTAAACCATATATTTCTTTTAAGATTTCTACATTTCCATGCTCTATGAACTTTTCTGGTAATGCTATAGGATGTAAGTTTACGTTAAAATGAAACTTGGAAACAAATTCAGAAATTGCCCCAAAGAGTCCTCCTGTTACAATGTTTTCCTCTAATGTAAAGACATATTTAAATTTAGAAAATATCTCTTCAAGTAATGGAATATCTAAAGGTTTTAAAAATCTTAAATTGACTACTTTAGCATATATTCCCTTCTCCTTCAAAATATTATAAGCCCCCAAAGCAGTATATACCATGGAACCTATAGCTAAGAAAAGGACATCCTCACCCTCTTCCAATATTTCAGCTTTACCTATCTCTATCTTATTAAAATTGGAAGAAAGTTTTACCCCATATCCTTTACCTTTGGGATATCTTATTGCAAAAGGACCAGGATAACTAATTGCTGTATATAATAAATCTCTAAGTTCAGCTTCATCTTTTGGGGAAGAAACAACTATATTGGGGATAAGCCTCAAATAAGATAGATCAAAAATTCCTTGATGAGTAGGTCCATCATCACTAACAAGGCCAGCTCTATCTAATACAAATACTACAGGAAGCTTCTGTAAACAAACATCATGAATAATTTGGTCAAAGGATCTCTGAAGAAAAGTGGAATATATAGCAACTACAGGTTTTAATCCATTCATAGCAAGTCCTGCTGCAAAAGTTACAGCATGCTGTTCTGCTATTCCTACATCAAAAAATCTTTCTGGAAATCTCTCTGCAAAATAGGAAAGTCCAGTACCATCTGGCATTGCAGCTGTAATGGCTACAATCTTTTCATCCTTTTCTCCTAACTCCACTAATGTCTTACCAAAAACCTCTGTATAAGTAGGGACCTTTTTTTCACGTTCTTTCTTTGATCCCACACTATGGAATTTGGAAGGTATAGCTTCTGCATCTTTATGGCCAATTCCTTTTTTGGTTGTGATATGTATCAATACTGGACAAGACAGATTATCTTTTATACCCTTAAATACAGAGATTAAAAGGGGTATATCATGTCCATCAAAGGGGCCGAAATATTTAAAACCTAAATCTTCAAATATGGGATTTTCCAAGAGAAGACTCTTTAAACTTCTTTCCAATTTTAGATCTAAAGACAACAAGGTCTTTCCTAATGGTAAATTCTTTAAAAAATTCTGAGTTGTCTGCTTAAAAAATCTATAAAGAGGGTGTTTCCTTAATTTAGCTAAATAAACTGCTAAAGCTCCTACATTTGGTGAAATAGAATGTTCATTATCATTTAATATAACAATGAGATCTGTATTTAAGAATCCAATCTGGTTCAACGCCTCCCATGCCATTCCAGAAGTTAAAGCACCATCACCTATTACTGCTACAACTTTATATTTTTCACCTTTAATATCCCTTGCTTTAGCGAATCCTAAAGCAGCCGATAAAGATGTACCAGCATGTCCTACAGCAAAATGATCATACTCACTCTCCCAAGGAGCAATATATCCACTGATTCCGCCATATTGTCTTAATGTATGAAAATCTTTCGCTCTTCCAGTTACCAATTTATGAGTATAGGCCTGATGTCCTACATCCCAAATTATCTTATCCTTAGGTGTATCAAAAACATAATGAAGAGCTAAAGTTAACTCAACAGTTCCTAAATTCGACGCCAAATGACCTCCATTATTCTCTACAGTATTAATAATTACTCCCCTAATTTCTTCAGCTAAATTTCTTAGCTCTTCCATAGAGAGAGATTTTAAATCGTTAGGAGAATTAATTCTCTCTAACCACATTTAAATATTCCTCTTTAATTTTTAAAACTTCATCCCAATTTCTAACTATATTCCTTAAAATACCATTAACAAATCTACCAGCCTCTGGGCTGACATATTTTTTAGCTAACTCAACAGCCTCATTAACAGTAACACCTGGAGGAATATCTTCAAAGGCAAACATTTCAGCTATTGCCATTCTTAAAATGTTTCTCTCTAATCCTCCAATTCTATCTAATCTCCAATTCTTGCTAAATTTACTTATAATGGCATCTGCTACATTTTTAAAATAAAGAGTACTTTCATAGAGTTTGTGAGCAAAAGCTTGAGCTTGGGGTGAAAAATCATCAAAATCCACCTCAACATTTTGACCCAATTCTTGCTGGAATAAATACATCAAAACCTTTTCTCTACATCTTGTTCTTTCTTTACTCATTTTACCTTCCTATCATAAATATCTCTTTAATTTTTTCTATAAAAAGGAACAACAGATTTTTGTCAATTATATTTCCGATAATATACCCTATAAGAAACATAATGATTAGAAATAAGGTTCTCCAAAAACCAATAGTAAGAATAAGGATGCCTAATATCAAAAATATTAATGAAAAAATAAGTCTATATTTATAATTTTTTATCCTTTCAAGACTCATCTACTTACCCCTTTTCGAAGGAACCACATCATCAATTATTACATTTATTTTTTCTAAATTTAAAGGTAAAACACTTTCAAAATAAACTCTCAATCTTTGTTGCATATCATTAACAATTCTTGTTATATCTGCACTGGCAGGAATTTTTATCCTCAAGGTAATATATATTTTATCCTTTATAATTTCAATCTCAGGTCTTATATCTTGAATCTCAGAAAAATACCCAGCTATCTCTCTTATAGAACTTTTAATACCATTAATAGAAATCATTACATCACCTAAGCCTGTTCTATTTCCTATAACCACAGAAGTTTTCTCTCTATTTATAATTAGAGCAAAACTTGAAGAAAAAGCAAGAACAAAAAGAATTATAAGCAAGATAGCAGAAAACAAAAAACCAGGTCCTTTAGCCCAATTTATTATATTTAATGCTAATTCCCACTTAAAAAGTCCAAGAATTAAAACAAGATCAATAAGAGAGAAAATTAATAAAATTACAGAGTAGATAATAATTTCATATCTATTAAGTTTCATTTCTTCTCCTCCTTATCTTTTTTGCCTATCAATACTCCTTTTATAATAACATTTACTTCCCTTACATTTAATCCTGTCATACTTTCTATTACTTCTTTAACATGGGATTGAACTTCTCTTGCCACTTCAGGAAAAAAAACATTTTGTTTCACATAAATAGGTATCAATATGTATACATCTTTTTCAAATAAATCAATTTTTATACCCCTTCCAAGAGGTATGCCCGATACAAGTTTCATAAATGAAGAAGAAGGCTCTCCTACTTGAGCAACACCTTCCACTTCTTGAGCAGCAATACCCGCTATTACAGAGATAACCCCTTTTGATATATTTACTGTTCCATATGAAAGTTCTTCCTTCATAATTTATCACCACTTTTTATTTTATCAAAATTAATCCTCTACCAATACCCTTCTTGATAAAAAGTTAGTAGAATATTCTCCTTTTATAAATGAAGTATTATTTAGTATCTTTAAATGAAGAGGAATAGTTGTTTTAACTCCTCTCAAAACAAACTCCTCCAAAGCCCTTTTCATTCTTATTATAGCTTCATTTCTATCTTTCCCCCAAGTTATAACTTTTGCCAATAAAGAATCATAAAAAGGTACTATTTCATAACCTTCATAAAGATGAGTATCAATTCTTACAAAAGGTCCTCCTGGAGGTATATACTTTTCTAATTTTCCAGCAGATGGAGCAAAATTGTTATCAGGATCCTCAGCATTAATTCTACACTCTATAGCATGTCCCCTTAATGTTACTTCTTTAAAGTCTAATCTTTCTCCAGCTGCAATAAGAATTTGCCATTTAACAAGATCAATTCCAGTTACCATTTCTGTAACAGTATGTTCTACTTGAATTCTTGTATTTACTTCCATAAAATAAAATCTTCCATCTTTATCCAAAAGAAATTCAAAAGTCCCAGGTCCCACATATCCAACCTTATATGCTCCCCGAATTGCAGCTCTACTCATAGCGTCTCTTAATCTTTTATCAACTACTGGAGAAGGGGATTCCTCAATTAATTTTTGATATCTTCTTTGAATAGTACAATCCCTTTCCCCAAGAGAAACAATATTTCCATAAGAATCTCCCATTATTTGTATCTCCACATGTCTTGGCTCTTCTATAAATTTTTCAATATATATTCCAGGATTTCCAAAATTTTTCTCGGCTTCTAATTTAGCAAGCCTGATATTTTTCACCAACTCTTCAGGACTATATGAAATCCTCATTCCTTTACCGCCACCACCAGCAGTAGCTTTAATAAGTACTGGAAAACCTATCTCCTTAGCAATTTTTACCGCTTGTTTTTCATCTTCAACAAGACCATCAGAACCAGGCAGTAAAGGAACACCTGCCTCTTTCATTATTTTTTTAGCCCTTGCTTTATCTCCTAAATTTTCAATAACTTCCTTTTTAGGACCTATAAAAACTATATCATGATCTTGGCAAATTTCGGCAAATCTCGATGATTCTGCCAAAAATCCATATCCAGGATGAATAGCATCAGCATTTGTTATTAAAGCAGCACTTATTATATTTGGAATATTTAGGTAGCTCTGTGAGGCAGGAGGCGGACCTATACAGATAGCCTCATCTGCCATATACACATGAAGAGATTCTTTATCTGCTTCAGAATATACCGCTACTGTTTTAATTCCTAATTCTTTACAAGCCCTTATAACTCTAACAGCAATTTCGCCTCTATTTGCAATAAGAACTTTCCTAAACATTGCTCTCTGTATCTATCAGAAAGAGTTTTTGTCCAAATTCAACTGCTTGTCCATTTTCAACTAATACTTTTTTCACTCTTCCTCTTACATGACTCTTTATCTCATTCATTAGTTTCATGGCTTCAATAATACACACTGTTTGTCCTGGCTCTACCAAATCACCTTCTTCAACAAATGGAGGGGCACCTGGAGCTGGGGAACGATAAAAAACACCAACTAAAGGAGCAGTAATATATACACCTTCATCAACATTCTCTTTTATGATTTGTGTTTTCTCAACTTTAGGCTCTACCTCGGTTGAGGGAGTAGAAACCACATTATCTCCTCTTCTTAAAACCAATTTGTTTTCTCCATTTTCTATTATTAATTCTGAAAGATTACTTTTATTAAATAGACATATTAGCTCTTTTAACTCTTCTAAAGACCACTCTTTCATAGCTATACTCCTTTTATTAAAACTTCTTATTAAAATCTATGCCCTCTCCACATATTTTGCATAACGAGTATCCACTACAACTTTATCCCCAATTTGTATAAATAAAGGTACCTGTATTACTAATCCTGTTTCTAATTTTGCAGGCTTCGATCCACCCGAAACTGTATCCCCTCTAAGACCTGGATCGGTTTCTATAACTTCTAAAACAACTGTGGTAGGAAGTTCTATACCGATAGGATTTCCCTCATAAAAAAGCACACTAACAATGGTGCCTTCTTTTAAGTACTTAATTGCATCTCCTAATTGCTCCTCAGTAAGCATATGCTGCTCATAGGTTTCATGATCAATAAAGTAATACTCATCTCCTTGTTTATAAAGAAACTCTGCTTCCCTTTTATTAATAAAAGCCTGAGGAACATATTCGTCCGATTTAAATGTTCTCCTCAATACATTTCCTGTTTTCAAGTTCTTCAATTTTACCCTAACTGTGGCTTGACCTTGAGCCATATGTACATGTTGGTATTCAAGTACTATATATATTTCTCCATCTAATTCTATAGTAAGACCAGGATAAAAATCATTTACAGAAATCATCTTTTCTTATTACCTCCCTTTCTTTATATTATTATAAGTTCGTTAGTAAAACTATTTAACACTGTTGCCTTTTCCTCTCCAACAACCACCATATCCTCAATCCTTACACCAAATCTTCCAGGGATATAAATACCAGGCTCAACAGTAACCACCATATTTTTCTTTAAAACCCAGTTTCCTTTTGGGGATAACCTTGGCAATTCGTGTATTTCAAGTCCTACACCATGTCCAAGGCCATGTCCAAAATAATTTCCATAACCATTATCTTGAATTATATCACGAGAAACTTTATCTACAAAACTACTTTCTATACCTTCTTTTATTACCTCTTCTGCCTTTTTCTGAGCTTCAAAAATAATATTATATACTAAAAGTTCTTCTTCATTTGGATTTCCTACATATACAGTCCTTGTAATATCCGAATGATAGCCTTCATAAACAGCACCAAAATCAAAAACAATAAACTCATTTCCATATATCTTTTTATTGCTCGCCTTACCATGAGGAAGCGCTGATCTTGGTCCTGAAGCCACAATTGTATCAAAAGCCACTTTCTCACTACCTTTTTTTGCCATCTGATACTCTAATTCTATTGCTAAATCTCTCTCAGATACACCTGGCCTTATAATTTCTAATATTTCTTCAAGGGCCTCCTCTGCAATCTTTAAGGCTTTTTTTATCTTCTCTATCTCATCATTATCCTTCACCATTCTCATCTCTTCTACCCAATTCTCCACTGGAACAAGCTCAACATTTTCTAAGCCTTCAAACAATCTTTTATACTTAAAATAATTGAATGAATATCCCTCAAAAGCTAATCTCTTAAAATCTTCTTTTTTTGAAAGATCCTTTAAGAAAGAAAATAAATTTATATCACCATTAATAAGAACAGGCTTCACCATATTAACCTCGTGGTGTACCTGTTCCCAATATCTGGAATCAACTAATATGTACCCCCCCTCCTTCAAAATCACAAGTTCAGCTGTTGAACCTGTAAATCCTGTAAGATATCTAATATTCACTATATTACTAACAACAATGCCATCTATTTCTTCCTTATTTAGTCTATTTTGTATTTTTTTAATTTTTGTTCTCATAAAATATTTATCCTCATTTTTATCTTATTCTATTGTCTTAGGAGTTATAAGGATAATAAGCTCCTTCTGAACATTTTGAGTCTTCCTTGCTTTGAAGAGTTCTCCAAGAATTGGAATATCTCCCAAAAGTGGTACCTTAGACATACTTTCTATTTCCTCTTGTCTTAATAAACCACCTAAGGCAAGAGTTTCCCCGTTCTTTAAGTTAACTATAGTCTGAGCTTCTCTTGTAGATATTATAGGAACATCTCCTTCTTTTCCAGCATAACCGCTTATTGTGCTAACCTGAGGTTTAATATTTGCAGTTATAGTACCATCAGGATTTATTGTTGGTGTGACTTCAAGAATTATACCTACATCTATATAGTTTATTGATCTATTACCTTGAGCATCATACGATACTAATGGAACTCTATCACCTATCATAATCCTTGTGGCTTTTCCACTTATGGTTGTCATACTTGGTTGTGCAAGTATTTTAGCTTTATTTTGAGACTCTAAAGCCTTTATAGTAGCAAGAACACTTTCAGGATTTATAATACTTAATTTTAGATCTTGCCAACCAACATTAGCTTCTATCTTAATACCTGTACCTATATTTTGTGTACCCCATGCAATACCAATATCTTTAACATTTTCCCTTGAAACTTCCACTATTTGTACATCCACTTTTACTTGAGGAGTCGGTTTATCAAGTCTTGCTATCATATTTTCTACTGCTGTAACTTGATCTACAGGACCCTGGACTAACAAAAATCCAGAGGTTTGATCATAATAGAAGGACACATCTTTAGCAAGACCTGAAACTACAGATTTCAATGTATCTAAGGATATATATTTTAGCTTATACTCTTTTGTAATAGTTTGTACTCCCTCTTTAGCTGTTACAACTGGTGGTACATAAGGTCTAACATATGTCACAACACCCATTTTTTCAAAGGTTATATTTCCTATTCTACTCAATATATCAATAGTATCTTGTAATTCTACCCTGTTTAGGTAGAGATCTACTTCTCCTGTTACCTTTGGATCTATCACAAAGTTAATGTCTGCTTTCTTACCAAGCTCCCTTAATACTTCCCTT
>JAPYWU010000061.1 GCA_028276205.1 Dictyoglomaceae bacterium
TTCAAGGACAAAGTGTATGCTCTTTATCCTGAAAAAATTCCAATTCCATCTAATATCACACTAAAAGAATTAGATAATAGAAACTTCTACGTTGTTATTGGTGCAGATCTCAATAGAGAATATGGTACCGTAGGATCTATAGTGAAAAGAAATGTGATAGGAAATAAAGCAAAACTTATGGTGATAGATAAAGAATTTAATAGTCTTGCCAAGATTGCTGATTATGTATTTAACATAAAGGATATGTCCATGGCTTTGGATATAATTAAGAAGCAAGATGACGTAGTAGTTATATATAAGGATATAGATAGCGATGAAATAAAGCTTCTATCATCACTAACAAATGCCAAATTCCTCTATCTACCAAAAGAGACCAATTCTTTAGGACTTCAAAAATTAGGAATAAAACATAACAACATTACAGCTGAATGCATATTTGTATTTGGAAAGAATTTAGAAGGTCTAAAGAATCTAAATATAAAGGATGCAACAGTCTTTGTATTTACACCATATGAAGATGATGAAATCCATAAAGCTACAGTATTAGTCGGAATCTCTAATGGTTTTGAAAGAGAAGGAACTTTCTATAATTTAGAAGGAAAGAAATTAAAGAAAGAGAAGATATTAAGACCAACATACGATACTGTAGATCTAAAGACTTTCCTATCCCAAATCTTAGGAAGAGCAGAAAAAGTTTCTTAAAAAGAGGTGAAAACAATGGGTAAGATAAAAGTAGCTTCCATATGGTGTGAGGGGTGTTCTGGATGCCACATGTCCTTCTTGGACATGGACGAGCGACTTGTAGAACTTATAAATAAAGGTTTGGAAATTAATGCTACTCCTATAACAGATTTAAAGATACCTGATGAAGGAACAGATATAGGAATAATTGAAGGAGCGGTAGCTACAGACCATCATGAAGAAGAAGTAAAAATGATGAGAGAAAGATGTAAATTTATAGTTGCCCTTGGAGATTGTGCTGTATTTGGTGGAATTCCTACCATGAGAAATTATGTGCCTGTAGAAGAACTTCTTGAAAGAGGCTATATTACCACAGAAAGTACAGTACAAGGCAAAATACCTTCTTCTGAAGAGATAGGAAAACATCTATCAAAGGTAAAGGCAGTAAATGAAGTTATAAAAGTAGACTTCTACATTCCGGGTTGTCCACCTTCAGCAGATGCCATTTATTATGTATTAAAAGAAATTTTAGAAGGCAGAGTACCCAAGTTAGAAGGCGAACTTCTTAAGTATGAATAATGAGGTGAGAATTATGGAAAGAAAAATTACCATAAGTCCAGTTACAAGAATAGAGGGACATGCAAGAGTTACAATCCATTTAAATGAAGATGGAAAAGTTGAAAAAGCCTTTATGCATGTAGACCAATTTAGGGGTTTTGAAAAATTCTCTGAAGGAAGGCATTTCTCTGAAATGCCAGTAATCACTGAAAGGATCTGCGGAATATGTCCCATTAGCCACCATTTAGCATCTGCCAAGGCTACGGACGAAATCATAGGAGTAGATATACCAAGAACCGCTAAACTTTTAAGAGAGCTCATCCATATGGGACAAATTATTCAATCCCATTCAATGCACTTTTTTGAACTTGCAGGACCAGACCTTATATTAGGCTGGGATGCGGATCCTAAAATAAGAAATGTGGTAGGATTAATACAAGAAAATCCACAACTTGCTTTAAAAGCAGTAAAGCTTAGAAAATTTGGTCAAAGAATTATTGAACTTGTAGCAGGTAGAAGAATACATCCTACATTTGCAGTTCCTGGAGGAGTAAATTCTGCCCTCTCTATTGAAGCAAGAGATGAGATATTAAAGGGAATAGATGAGATGATAGAGTATATAAAAGAAGGTATAAAAATAGCCGAGGATTTTATAGAGAAGAATAAAGAAACCTGTGATAAATTTGCCAGCTTCTCTACAGGTTACATGGGACTTGTAAAAGATGATGGATCATTAGAACTTTATGATGGAAAAATAAGATTCATGGATAAAGATGGAAATATAGTGAAAGAATTTAAACCTAAGTATTATCTAAAATATATCGGAGAGAAAGTGGAAGATTGGACATACTTAAAATTCCCTTATTACAAACCTTTTGGATATCCTGAGGGAGTATATAGAGTAGGTCCCCTTGCAAGATTAAATATTGCAGACAAAATAAGTACACCTTTAGCCAATGAAGAATTTAAAAAATTCAAAGCTCTTGGAAATGGAAAACCAGTTGAAGGATCAATATATTACCATTATGCAAGATTAATTGAAACCATCTATGCATTAGAAAGGGCAAGAGAAATTCTTGAGGATCCAGATGCCATGAGTCAAGATGTACTAAGACTTGGTGAAGTAGTCAATGAGGAAGGAATTGGAGTAGTGGAAGCTCCTCGCGGTACTCTAATTCATCATTATTGGGTAGACGAAAAGGGTACTATTGAAAAAGTAAACTTGATAGTTTCAACAGGACATAACAACTGGGCAATGAATAAAGCAGTAGAAGAAGTAGCTAAAGCCTTTGTAGATGGAAAAAACTTAAAAGAAGGAATGTTAAATAGGGTTGAGGGAGCTATAAGATGCTATGATCCATGTCTCTCTTGCTCTACCCATGCCATAGGCAAGATGCCTCTTTTAATAGAGCTTTATGACAAAGAAGGAAATCTATTAGATATAATAAAGAGAGATTGAAAAAGATACTATTAGTAGGATTTGGAAATCCCTTCAGAAGAGATGATGGATTAGGAATAAAGCTCCTGGACCTTATAGATGATAATGTAGAAAAACTTAAGGTCCAGGAGCTTACTTTTGATATGGCAGAAATCTTTAAAGATTATGATATAGTCATCTTTATTGATGCTTCTATAGAAGGAGATGAAATATCCTTTAAAAAAATAACAGAAGAAAAGACTTTTTCTCCTCTTACCCATCACACCTCCTGTGAAGAATTACTTTCCTGGACAAGAACCCTTTATAATAAAAATCCTGAATTTTATCTTTTATCCATCAGAGGGTATGATTTTGACTTTGGTGAGGAAATTTCAGAAAGGGCTTTAGAAAACCTAAAAAAAGGATTAGAATTTATAAAAGGATTTCTTGAAAATATATAATGGAAAAAACCTATAAAATAAAAATCTGGGGAATTGTCCAAGGAGTTGGTTTTAGACCCTTTGTATATAGGCTTGCTAAAAGCCTAAATCTTAGAGGATGGATTTTAAACTCTACAGGATCTGTACATATATTAATTCAAGGAGAAGAAGAAAAAATTAAAAAATTTTTAGATGATCTTATAAAAGAAGCCCCTCCTCTCTCTAAAATTGAAAAAATTGAAAAAGAAGAGATTAATACCACAGAAAAATTTATAGATTTCTCCATTATTGAAAGTAAAGAGAGTGCAGGCTTCAACTTTATTTCTCCTGATATAGCTATTTGCGATGATTGTTTAAAAGAAATGAGAGATCCAAAAGATCGCAGATTTAACTATCCATTTATAAACTGTACTAACTGTGGACCAAGATATACCATTATTGAAGATTTACCATATGATAGAGATAAAACAACCATGAAAATATTCAAGATGTGTGAAAAATGTAAAGAAGAATATTCTAATCCAGAATCCAGAAGATTTCATGCCCAACCCATATCTTGTTATGATTGTGGACCCACCCTTTGGATAGACGGAGAAAAAGATTCTAATATCTTTGAAAAAATTGGAAAATATTTAGAAGAAGGGAAAATATTGGCTATAAAAGGACTTGGAGGATTTCACTTAGCTTGTGATGCTACTAATAACAAGGCTGTTAAAAGTTTAAGAGAGAGAAAGAAAAGACCATCTAAACCCTTTGCCCTTATGATGAAGGATATGGATATGATAAAGAGATATTGCTATGTGAATGAGGATGAAGAAAAAATATTACTTTCAAAAGAAAGACCTATTGTACTTTTAAAAATTAAAGATCTTGGAGATATCTCTAAATATACAGCACCTAACAATAAATATTTAGGAGTAATGTTACCTTATACCCCCTATCATCACCTAATATTTGATTATTTTCCCAAACCTCTTATAATGACAAGTGGAAACATTTCTGATGAACCCATTATTAAGGATAATGATCATGCAAAGGAAAAACTTAAAAACATAGCGGATGTATTTATCTTTCATAACAGAAATATAGCCCACAGAGTGGATGATAGCGTAGTTTTTGTAGAAAATAAAGAATTAAATATTATAAGAAGAGCAAGAGGTTATGCTCCTGATCCCATAAAAATACCTATAAAGATAAAGCCTACTCTTGCCCTTGGTGGAGAATTAAAAAACACCTTTTCCCTTGGTAAGGATAATTACGTTTTCATGAGTCCCCATATTGGAGATTTAAAGGATAAAGATACCCTTAGTGTATATGAAGAAACCATTCAGGAATTTATTAGACTATTTAGAATAGAGCCAGAAATCTTAGTACATGACTTACATCCCCAATATTTATCCACAGATTTTGCAGAAAAATTTAAAAAATATATGGAAGTTAAAGCTATTCAACATCATAAAGCCCATTTCTTCTCTCTCCTTCTTGATAGAAAAATTACTGATAACATTATCTGTTTTTCCTTTGATGGTACAGGATATGGAGAAGATGGAAATATCTGGGGAGGAGAAGTATTTATAGGAAACTTAGAAGAAGTAAAAAGAATAGCCCATTTTAAATATTTTCCAATAGCAGGAGGGGATTATGCTATAGAAAATCCAAGATTAATCGCCCTCTCTTACATAACCAAATATTTCCCCTCAGAAGTTGAGAATATATTTCCCCATGTTGCTCCATTTGAGAAAGAAATAATAAAAAGACTTATTGAAAAAAATGAAAATATATTTTACACATCCTCTTGCGGAAGAATTTTTGATATGGTATCTGCTTTGCTAAAAATTAGAGAGCATATAGATTATGAGGGTCAATCTGCCATAGAACTTGAAATGCATGCTATGGAATCAAAAGAAGAAAGACACTTCCCATTTAAAATAATTGAGGGAGAGAAAATTGAAATTGATATATATCCAACTATTGAAAGAATCTTGGAAGAGCGTAAAAGAAAAGATATTAAAGACATATCAAAAAAATTTCATAATACAATTAGTCAAATAATTGTATTTATCTCTGAAATATTACGAGAAGAATATAAAATCAATAAAGTAGGCTTATCAGGAGGAGTCTTCCAAAATAGACTTTTATTAAAAACAGCTATACCTCTACTCAGAGATAAAGGCTTTGAAGTATTCACCCATAAAAATGTCCCAACCAACGATGGAGGCATCTCCTTGGGTCAAATTATTTTGGGAAAAGAGAATAATATAAAATAATTTTGTATATGAACATTCCAAAGATCTTTCAAAAAGAAAAATCCTCATCATTAAAGAACTCGTATTATGGTAAACAATCTATTTTATAATTGATAAATAGGAGTATAATTTAAGGTAATAAACTGAGATTATATAAAATTTTAAGATTTTTCTTTTTCCCTCTATCTTAAAAACTTTATATAATCTCGAAATTTAGGGGAAATATATTAAAGCAGTTTTTGTAATCTTATTATTAATTTCTCTATTCACTTTTTATGGTTATAGCTTCTAAAATAGAGAGGAAAATGGAAAAACATATTATGTTTCTCCAACTGGAGATAATACAAATCCTGGCACAAAGGAAAAACCTTGGTCAACTCCAGGATATGGCTCTCGCCAGCTTAAGGCAGGTGATACACTAATTATTTTAGGAGGAAAATACATTTTATCCCAATATGATGATGACATAATCATTCCTCAAAATTCTGGAACTCCTGAGAAATGGATAACTATAAAAGGAGAGGAAAGTAATAGGCCTATACTTGCAGGTAGAGATAATCTTCTCACAGCTATTGACCTTTCTGGAAGAAGCTATATTAAAATTGAAAATTTAGAAATAACAAGTAATAACGGAGAGCCTTTTAGGGATGGTATTGAAGCTCTTAATGGTCCAATTAGTAATATCATTATAAAAAATATCTACATACATCATATGGATGAGTTTGGAATAAATATCTCAGATGTTAATGGAATCCAGATTTTAGATACAAAGATAAGTTATTGTGGATTTGGATGTGTAGGAGGACCAGAGGGACAGCAAGGTGGCTGGCAAAATGTTTTAATAGATAGGTGCGTTCTTTCATATAGTGGTCATTATTATCAAGGTGGAAAAGGACCAGGACCTTATGATAGACCAGATGGATTTGGTATTGAACCTTCCAAAGGTCCTATTGAGATAGCAAACACCTTAGTTGAGCATAATAGAGGTGATGGCCTTGATTCTAAAGCTGAAAATACTTATATACACCATTGTATTGTAGCCAACAACTCATGTGACGGAATAAAATTATGGGGAGATAATAGCAAAATAGAAAATACCCTTATATATGGTAGAGGAGACGGAAATACAGAATCTACACCTTGGTCAGCAATAGTAATAAGCACAGAAAAAAGTAATTCTTCCTTTTTTATAATTAATGTCACTGTTGATGATGAAATAGGTAAAAACTACCTAATGTATGCTCAATATGACTATCCCGATATACCAATTAATTTAACAATAATAAACAATATATTTTCTGCAAGGGGTCTAAACTCTCCAATATTCTTTGGTAATTCTGTTAAATTTAAGATGGAACACAATCTATTTTATATGCCAAAACATCCCGATAGAGTTATTGATTATTTGGATAAAACATACGGATCAACAGAGATTAATAAAATAGGAAAAGGCAATATATATGGTGATCCATTATTTATACAAACAGCTTTTGGTAATATAGGCGATTATCATCTAAAAGATAAAAGCCCAGCAATTGATAATGGTATTTTAGAGAGTGCTCCAAAAACTGATTTAGATAATAAACCTCGTCCCCTTGGTAAGGGTGTTGATATTGGTGCATATGAGAAATAATTATATAATTTCTTTTTGATTATCTTCCCAAAAGAAATATATTCCCAAGATGTAAGAGTAATAGAAACAATTCCCAAAAATAATCAAGTCGTTTCTCCTTCCCTTGATAAAATAGTAATTAAATTCTCATCTCCTATGAAAACTGATTCCTATAGCCTTGTTGTAGCTGGAGAAGGAGAAACTCCTGAGATAATAGGAAAGCCAGTGTTTGAAGATAAATATACTTGTCTCATCCCTGTAAAACTTAAGCCAAATACTCTTTACTCACTGGGTATAAATAGTAAGACAAGGAAAGGATTTGTTAGTGAAGACGGAATTCCTGCAGAACCCTTTGTGTTAACTTTCAGAACCTCAGAACAAATAGATGAGAAAATATCAGAAAAAGCAAAGACAATTATATATTCTTTCTATTTTGATAAGACACAAGGAGCTTTCTGGCTTTTAGTTCCAAAAGGCTGGAAAGTATCAGGAGGAGTAAGCGAAACATTATTTCAAGGTCCTCGCTTTGACTTTTCTGTCTTGCATCCTGAAGGTTGGGGAACTATTCGTTTTATTCCTGGTGCACGTTATATGCCAACCAATGCCTTTAGACCCTTTGGCTCTGTTGACCAATATGGGAACGTGTATATAGACTACATGGAACCTGTAGATTATTTAAGACAGGTAGTTGTTCCATTTTTATATTCCTCAAATACAGTAAAAGAAGTTGAATCTAAAGAGATACCAGAAGCAGTACAAGCACTTAAAAGATTTTATGATTTAATAGGGATTGAAATTCCTCAAATAAAAGTTGCAGAATTAAGCTTAGAAACAACTAAGGGAGGGAATGTATACTTTGATCGTCTCATTGTATATGTTCTAATTACTCCTCTAATGGATGATATAGTATGGGAAACACAAATTATTCAGGTTAGTGCTTTGAAAGAAAAAATAAATGAAGTTGAACCAATGCTAATGACTACACTTTCTTCTTTTCAGATTAACCCCAATTGGATAATTTCAAAGAATAAGGCAGAACAAATTAGGAGTGAAATTCGTATGCGTTATCAACAGGAAATAT
>JAPYWU010000062.1 GCA_028276205.1 Dictyoglomaceae bacterium
CCAGATACAGGTCCAGAAAATATCTGATGTACTGTAGCTACATCTCCATTTATTTCTTTTAAAAGCCTATCTTGTAATTCATCTATAGGCACAATATCTACCTTAGGTGGTTCTAATATTATCCTATTTCCTGTAAGCTCTGAAAGAGACGCTGCAGTCCTTGAGAAGGCAATATTAATAAGCTCAGAAAGAGCATCTTTTTGATTTTCATTTAAGATCATATTTTAGCCTCCTGAAATTTCCTTAATTATATTTAAAACTTCTTCTTCAACAACTGGCTTATTTATAAATGCAAGCGCACCTTTTTGTATGGCAAGCTCTTTCGTTTGTTTTTGAATATCAGCAGATACTATAACAACCTTAGCAGATGGATCTATCTCTTTAATTTTTCCAAGGACTTCAAGACCATTTATTCCCTCCATAGTTAAATCTAAAAATACCACATCAGGCTTCTCAAGATAAAATTTTTCCAAGCCTTCCATACCACTTCCCGCCTCAATTATTTCATGGTTTTCCTTTTCTAATATTCTTTTTAAAATCCTTCTCGCTAGATTAGAATCATCAATAAGAAGAATTTTCATTATTGCCTCCCTCCAAAACAAAATTTATTATTTCTTCTGCCATGTTATAAAGAGGAATACTTTTATCGCTTAATCTCCTCTCCTCCACAGCTCTTGGCATGCCGTAAATTATACATGTTTCCTCTGATTCAGTAAATATAGTTCCCCCCTTTGATTTTATTACTTCCACCCCTAAGACACCATCATTTCCCATACCTGTCATTATAACACCAAGAACTCTCTCACCAAATATTTCTCCTGCAGATTTAAACAAAACATCTGCTGAGGGTCTATGAAGAGTATCTAAGGGTTTTAAATCAAGTTTTATAAAAACCTTATCATCCTTTCTCTCAAAAAGCATATGTTTACCTGCAGGTGCAATATATACCTTTCCCCCTTCTAATATATCACCATCCTCAGCTTCTTTCACCTCTAATTCAGATATTTCATTTAATTTTTCTGCAAAAATTTCTGTATATCCTATTGGCATATGAATAACAATAGCTATTGGAACTGGAAAATCCTTAGGAAATTTGGGTATTAAATACCTCAAAGCTTGAGGACCTCCTGTAGAGATTCCCATAACAACAATATCCACCTTTGTTCTTTTTATTTCTTTCTTAATCTCTAATTTAGAAAGAGGATTTTTAATAACCTTTTCAATTTTTTCAAGAGGAATAATACTCGCATTTTTTACCTTTTCTATAAGTTCATTTGCTATATCATAGATTTTTTCAGAAGCTAACGCAGTAGGTTTCTGCACAATATCCACCGCCCCTAAATTAAGAGCTTCAATAGCTAAATCTCCTGTTTCACTTGCTATACTTACTATTACTACAGGAATTGGCTTTCTTTTCATCTGTTCCTTTAAAAATCCAATACCATCAAGTCTTGGCATAATAAGATCTAAAGTAACTACATCAGGATTTAACTCTTCTACTTTTTCAAGGGCTTCTTCTCCATCCTTTGCAGTCCCTACTACTTCAATAAAAGGACTTTTTGAGAGAATATTTGTTAATACTTTTCTTACAAAAGCAGAGTCATCTACCACAAGTACCTTGATTATTTTGTTTGGATTACTTTTTGACATATACAAAAGCACCTCCAATTATTTGTAAGTCAAAAGAGTGAGAAAATCTAAGCAAAGACTCCGATACTCCTATAAAGAGATAACCTGGATTTTCCATATTATCCTCAAAAGTCTTTATCACTTTCTGTATCATATCATCAGCAAAATATATAAAAACATTTCTACAAAAAATAATCTTTGATTTTGATAAATCCTTTATCTCTTCCTCATTTATTAAATTTGCCTTTTTCCATATAACTTTTCTATGAATATCTGGTACTATTCTATACCCATTTTCTTCTTTTATAAAATATTTATTAATTAAATCTTTTGGAAAATTTCTAAAAGACCTCTCTTTATAAACTCCCTTTTTAGCCTTTTCTAAAGCAGAACTACTTATATCACTTGCATAGATCTCTATTCTCATCCTTTCAAACCAACCCTTTTCATTTAAAACAATAGCTATAGACAACGGCTCTTCCCCTGTAGCACAAGCTCCACTCCATATCTTTACATATCTTTCCCCTTTCTCATAAAGATCAGGAATGATATATTCAGATAAAGCTTTTAAATGCTCATATTCTCTGAAAAAATAGGTCTCTTGTACAGAAAGAACATCAGCTATTTTATCCCATTCCTCTTCTCCCTCAGGGTCATACTTCAAGAAATAGTAATAGTCAAGAAAATTAGTAAAATTTCTTTCTAAAGCAAGGGGAGTAAGTTTATCTGCTAAAATATATCTCTTTGAATCATCATAATATATTCCAATCTTATCTTTGATCAAATCTCTGAGAAGAGAAAAAGAATTTCCAGGAAAATCTAAAGCCTCTTGATAGAAAATCATATTCCCCTACCTTCTAATATATTTTTTACAATTTGTACAACTTCAGAATCCCTTTCTTCTAACAAGAAATCCTTAAGGATTTTATATTCTTCCATTGAACCCAAATTATGTAAGGAATATATAGCTTGAATTTTTACGTCCCTATCATCATCTTTTAAAAATTGAGCAATATACTTTGTAACCCCTTTTCTTTTTCTCTCTAAAGCAAGAATTAAAGCTTTCTTTTCTATGTTTGTAATATTATCACATACTTTCAATAAATTGGGGATTTCTTCTAAGGGTATTTGAGAAAGAGCTTCAATAGCCATCTCTCGCTTATCAGCATATAAACTAAGGAATAATATAGCCCTATAGCTTTCCAAGAGACCCATTTGTAAAAAGGCTAAAAGAACTTCCTTTATTATGTCCCTATCACTTTCTGTTATGGTGGACCAAAGAATATTTTGTATTACTATAGGATCTTTCTTGTTTTTTAACGCTCTTATAGCTTCCTTTTTTAAATCTTTATCTCTGGAATTAAGAAACCTCAAAAGCAAAGATGTGGTCTCAGGATGATCTATGTTACCAAGAGCAGATATAGCATTTAATGTTAAGTCTTTGTTATTAGAGTCCAAAAATTTTTGGATTATAGGAATAGCTTTTTTATTTCCTATCTTTCCTAAGGATTCAATAATAATAGCTTTTACTAACTCCGATTCTTCATTGATTAATAAATTTTCAAGTAATTCAAAGATATGGGGAGGATTATGAAAAACTAAGGATTTTACTGCATAATACCTTACCCAAGGAGAAGAATCTTTTAATGCTATCTCTATTAATGGTAACGCCTTTTCTTTATCTATATATATTAAAGATCTTGCTATCACTTCCCTTATTTTTCTTTTTTCTTTTTCTAACCCTCTTTCAAGAATTTCCACAATTTTTTCATCATCAAAAAATACTATATTCTCATATACCGCTTTTCTTATCTCTTCGTTATCCTCTTCTAAAAGTTTTATTAAATCGTCTTTATATTCTTCATATCCAAAATATCCTATTATCTTTATAGCAGATTCCTTTTCATAAGGATTATCACTTACTAAAAGTTCTTTTACCTTCTCTTTCATTTCAGGATGTCCTATGGAATTCAAAGCAGAGATTATTGATTGTCTTATATAGGGGTTAGGATGTCCTAATTTCTTAATTAATGGTTCAAAAGCCCTTCTATCTCCTATTTTCGCCAATGCTCCTGCACAAACAATTGTAAGATTCTCATCTTCTAATTGCTCTAATATATATGGTACCGCCTTTCTACTCCCTATCCTTCCTAAGGCCATAATAGCTAATGTTCTTATCTCTATATCTTCATCCTTTAATCTTTCTATAAGCAAATCCTCTATTTCTTTTCCATACTTAATAAGAACCTCAATAGTTTCATTTCTTACATTTGGATTTCCAATAAACTTTATTAAATATCTTTCAACAGTAGGATCCTCAAGGTATGCAAGAATAGGTATTATGTTTTTTAGAGTTTCCTCTTTGATCTTAAAAATAAAGTCCAAAATATTTTTTAATCCTTGGGGTTTTAAATTATCCTTTATCTCCTTTGCAATATACTCTCCTTCCTCATACATTTTCTCATATCTTCTATATATATTTCCTAAGGCAGTTAAAATCTCTTCTACATATTCAGGAGATTGATTTAAATGGTTTACAAGTATTTTTACAGAATTTTTATCACCTAATTCTCCTAAAATCTCTATTACATGAGGTTTAAAGAGCTCATCTTCAAAATAAGGATGGATTTTCTCAATTATAGTTGGATCATTTATTTCTTTTAAGGCATTTAAAACCGCTACTCCTAAATAATAATCTTTAATTTCAAGAAATCTTAAGAGATAAGGAATTGCTTTTTGAGACTTTTTATTACCCAATCCTTCTATTGCTGAAAATACCACATTAGGATTATTATCTGAGAGGGCAGATATTAAAAGATCTTCTGCTTCTTTAAAATTAATATTTGAAAGTATCTGAACAGTATAAAGCCTTAGATCTGGATCTTCATCTTTTAACATTTGAGAAAGGGCATATATAATGTCCATATCAGTAGTAGAGGATAGAATCTGAATCACACTGTTTAATACACTCAAATTTTGGTGCTCTTCTTTCATTCTCTTTAAAAGTTCATAAGCAAATTTTCCACTTTTTTTCTTTATCTCTTCCACAGCAATCTTTCTTACCTTCCAGCTTTCATCACTAATAGCTTCTACTATCTCTTCATCCTCCTTTTGACTCAATTTTCTTAAGGCAAAAATTCTTTCCTTTTCATCAGGACTTTTAAGTTTTTCTTTTAAATCCATTTCTTCTTCTAATATTTGAGTAACATCCTCAATAGTTATTATCAAACCTACAACCTCTTTTTCTGTTTTTAGTGGGGCAATAGTAGCTCTTTGTCTCATCTTATCAAAATATCTGGAAGGATAGGATGTTTCAATAGGTATAAGGTACTTGTGAAATCTTGTAGATAGAATTCTTACTACACCATTTTGAAGAACTTCTTCAAAAATTTTAGTAACACCTCTATCTATTAAATCTGGATATATCTCAGTGAGTACTTTTCCAATTACATTTTCTCTTGGAATTTTCGTTTTCTCTTCTAACCAACTATTCCAGTAAGTGACTATAAGATTTCTATCAGTAGTAAGAATTCCATAATTTTCTTTATCCTCCATTTTCTCTTTCCTCCATTTTATCTATACCCTCTTGTATCTTAGAAATACTCTTTGAGAGAGTCTCCAAATTATTAATATTTCTCTTATTAGCTTCTGCTATTTCTTTTATCTGTCTTGCTATTTGAGTTATATTTTCAATAATATTTTTATTAGCAATAACTTGTTCATTCATCCCTCTCTTTATGCTACCAAGCTGTTTTCTTATACTTTCTATAGCCTTTACAATCTGAGACGATGCAATAGCCTGCTCAGATATAGCCTTACTTATACTATTAATTAATTTACTTAATCTTTCAGTTTCTTTTGCTATTTGGTCACTGGCTATAGATTGTTCTTGCATAGCCTTTGCTGTATTTATTGAAATTTTTCTCATAGAATCCACTGCTTGCACAATTTGATCAGCCCCTTTTGCCTGTTCCTCTGTAGCCTTTTGTACTAAACTTGCAAGTCTTGATGTTGCTTGCCCTGATCTTAATATTTCCCTTGCGGAATTGGACTGTTCTTGCATAGCTTCAGTTATTTGTTTTGTTATTTTCCTAATATTGTTTATATTTTGTACTATAGAATGGGCTGTTTTTGTCTGTTCGGATGTCGCCTTAGCAATCTCTTCTGATTGTTTAGAGGTAATATTTACAGTATCAACCATATTTTTACCTGCTAATAACTGTTCTTCATTTGCTCTTGCAATTTGGGAGATCATTAGAGTTGTCTCCTCTATTCCAGCAAGAATTCTCTTTAAAGCATTAGCTCCTTCTTCCGAAAGACTTGTACTTTCCTCCACTACCCTTAACCCTTCTTTAGAAGCTGAAACAGCCTCTTGTGCCACTTCTTGCAAATTTCTTACAATCTTTCCAATATCTGAAGTTGCTTTTGTAGCTCTCTCTGCCAAATTTCTTATCTCTTCAGCCACTACAGCAAAACCTCTTCCTGCTTCTCCAGCTCGTGCTGCCTCTATGGAAGCATTCAAAGAAAGAAGATTTGTTCTCTCAGCCATAAGATCTATAGTATCCACTATCTCGGTAATTTCACCTGCTCGCTTTCCCATTTCTTTGATTACAGATGATATTTGTTCCATTACACTTCTTATCTTATTGATACCTTGAATAGCCTTTTCAATTGTAGTACCACCTTCTTTTGCTTCTCTTTCAAGCCTTTTTGAAGTTTCATCAGCCTTTCTTGTAATATCCACCACCGACCTAATAGACTTATCAAGCTGTATAGCACTGGTGGCACTATTTTGTACTGCTGTAGTTATATCTTCAGCACTCTTTGCTACACTCTCTATGGATCTTGCCATCTCTTCTATAGCTGTTGCTATTTGCTCCACTGAGGAAGATAAGTTTTCTACTGAAGCAGTTACCTCTTCTATTGAAGATGCCATCTCATTTATAGAAGAGGTTGTTATTTCTGCTGATTGAGAAAGTTCCTTTGCATTATTTGCTACCTGTTGAATTGAACGAGATATTTCCTCTATAGATGATGCTGTCTGTGTTACTGCAGAGGCAAGAGAATCTATATCCATAGTAACCCCTTTTATAGATTGGGACATTTCTGTAATACTTGCAGAAATTTCTTGGGAGGAGGTAGCCATTTCTTGGGACATCTGATTTATGCTCTGTATGGAATTTGATAGTTCCTCTATACTTGCTGAAATTTCCTCTACTGCAGAAGAGAAACTTTCAAAGTTTTCTTTAAGTTCCTCTATAGAAGCAGAAAGCTCATTAGTAGACGATATAATATTTTCTGTTGCAGTAGTCATATTTTCTGATTCTCTTGTTATTATCTTAAAATCTTCAGTTAATTTTTCCAATCTATCCAAATCTAACTCATCACTTTTTCTCCTTTTCATCTTCTAAGCCTCCTTCTTTTAAAATCTCTTTAGGATTTAATATCAAAATTAATCTATCTCCAAGATTGGCAATTCCTTCCAAAAATTTATCAGAAATACCAAAAATATTTTCAAAAGATTCTTGAATCTTATCTGATGGTATAGAGATATATTCACGAGCAGAGTCTACAATAAGTCCTACCTCTTTATCTTCTACTTTAATAACAATCATTCTTGTTTTTATATCGTAAGAAATTCTTTCCAATCCCATTCTCGCCCTTAAATTAATTACAGGTATAACTTTTCCCCGAGAGAGGGTAACACCATCAACATAAGGTGGTGCATTAGGCACAAGAGTAATATTTTCTACCATCTCTATCTGCTGAATATACTTACTTTTTATTCCGTAAAAGGTCTCACCTATTTTAAAGACCACATAAGAATTTTCTTCATCAATGTTGTAAAACACCTTTTTCACTCCTTCCCTTTAGAAGTCCATCTATATTTAAAATCAGTACCACCTTTCCATCTCCAAAATCCGTTCCCCCCATAATGGCTGGATTTTTAAGTATATTAGGATCGGTAACAGGTCTTACCACAGCCTCTTTTACACTTATCACTTTATCAACTCCTATTCCAATATCTTGATTTTCCTTTTTTACAATAAGAAGATGATATTTTTCTTTCATCTCAGTAGGAAGATTAAAAATTTCAGAAATAAATACTACAGGAATACTTTTTTCTCTATACGGAATCATTTTTATCCCTCTAAACCTTACCACATCTTCGCTTTTTACCTCTATAATCTCCTTTATATAGGATTGAGGAATAGCATACTTTTCTTTTCCTACTTCTACCAATACTGAATCCAAAATAGCAAGAGTTAAAGGGAGTTTCAAAATAAATTTTG
>JAPYWU010000063.1 GCA_028276205.1 Dictyoglomaceae bacterium
ATATGTTCAGATAACAAATTTACTATTAAAAATGAAATTATGGAAAGTTATGAGGAGGTAGAAAAGGAAGTTGTTGAACTTATAGTAAGAATAAATAGGAAGCTTGCTGACATATGGGGTGAGAAATTTGTTAGGCAAAAATATATTCAAGCTTATAAAAAGTTTTTGGAGGAAAATCAAAACGATAAGGTAATAATTGAACTTCTTGACAGATTGAACCCAGAGAATATTGAGTTCTGAAAGGGGGAAGGAATTTTGAATACAACCTATAAAAAGCTTGGTATTTTATTTATTATTCTCTTTTTGTTGCCATTTTTAGTATTTTTAGGTGTAAGCTTCTTGTTAGTAGAACAAAGAGTTTATCCAATTTTTTATCAGCTTTCCATTACTATCTCTTTGGGAATTGCCCTTTATTACTTTCTTAAAATGGACCATAAATGGAAAGGTTGGATTGGTTGGTTTTTCTTAGTTATGAGTTTAATCTTTCTATTTGTGGGGGATACAATTTGGGATTTTTATGCTATATTTTTGAATCAAACCGCCCCTTTTCCTGGTATATCTGATATTTTTTATACCCTTTTCTATATTTTTGCATTCATATTTCTTACCTATTTTATAAGGCTTTTGAGAATTGAGTTAAATCCTTCTGAAAAATTTATGGTTGTAGTAATATCATTAGTGTTTTTAGGTCTTCTTATTCAACAAGTTATACTTCCAATTTTAATTTCTAATACCCATTGGCTTGAAAAAACCTTGAATATTTTTTATCTTCTTGGGGATTATATTTTACTTGTTTTAGCTTTTGTGCTTATGATTCAATTTTGGGGTGGTAAAGTGGCAAAGAGTTATGCTTATTTTATTCTTGGAATATCAGCATCTACAATTGCTGATATCGTTTTTTCATATATATTTGGTAATTATGGTATCTCTAATTGGGTAGATATTTTTTATCTTTTATCTTTTCTTCTCATATCCTTTTCTGTGATAAGTGAGAGTTTATTGTATTCTACATAGTAAATAACTTTGATTAAATATTTTATTGTAATTTTTTATTTTTGGGTATATAATATTCTACAAACGATTGCGTATAAGTTTTTAAAGGGAGGTGGAATAGCTAAGAGAAAAGATTTTTATTAAAGAATCGAAACGTTTCTCAAAAAATTCAGTTAGGGGGTTAGTGATTTTATGAAGAAGTTAGTTTTCTTGAGTTTAGTATTATTAATGGTATTCACATTATCTCAAACAGCCTTTTCCCAATTAGGACCAAACGTACCAAGAAATGAAACCATAATAGCAAATATACTCAGTGGAAGAATTGGAGCACCAGATAATTTTAATGTATGGCCAACTACTTGGAGATCACCTGATAGAGGAATTCAACAATTAATGCTTGAACCAATATGGATAGTGGATCCAGCAACAGGAAAAGTAATAAATGCACTTGCAAAAGAAAAGCCCATATATAACAGTGATTTTACTAAAATGATAGTAAAATTAAGAGATGGATGTTATTGGAGTGATGGAGTAGAATTTACTGCTGATGACTTGGTATACACTGTAGAACTTATTATGAAATATCAAGAATTAGGATACAATGCTACCTTTAACGAATATGTAAAGAGAGTATACAAGACAGACAAATATACAGTAGTATTTGAATTGAAGAAGCCCAATGCCAGATTCCATGCATATTTCTTGGATAGATGGGGAGCTTGTAGGCCATTACCAAAGCATGTTTTTGAGAAAGTAAAAGATCCAGTAACCTTTGATTTCAAACCACCAATAAGTTCAGGGCCATATGTATTACATAGCTATGATCCAGGTGGATACTGGGTACTCTGGCAGAGGAGAGAAGATTGGCAAAGGACACCAACAGGAAAACTTTTTGGAATGCCACAACCTAAGTATGTACTCTTCTACTACTATGGACCTACTGAGAAACAAGTACTTGCAATGAATAACCATCAATTAGATATGGCAGACCTAACTATGGAAGGATTAAGATCAGTATTATCAACCAACCAGTATGCAAGAGCATATAGAAAAGAATTCCCATATATAGTAAACGTAGATCCATGTGTAAGTGGAGTCATATTCAACAATGCAAAAGCTCCATGGAATAACAAGGAAGTAAGATGGGCATTAACATTAGCTATAGATATAGTAGACTATGTAGGACTTGCATACGATGGAGCAGTAACTGTATCAGCATTACATATACCAGCAACACCAGCCTATATGGAATGGTACTTCAAGCCTCTTGAACCATGGTTAAAGAACCTAACAATAACTGTAGATGGAAAGCCATTTAAAGTATATGATCCAGATGTACCAATGAGGATAGCAGAGTATGCAAAGAAGAGAGGGTACAAGGTACCAAGCGATCCTGACGAAATTAGAAAGATATTCGGATTAGGTTGGTATAAATATGCACCTGATGTAGCAGAGAAATTACTTATAAAGAATGGATTCAAGAGAGATAAAGATGGAAAATGGCTAACACCAGAAGGTAAACCATGGAAGATAACTATATTAACACCACCAAACCCAGCATCAGTAAACTTCAGGAACGCCTTTGCATTATCTCAGGTATGGAAGAAGTTTGGAATAGATACTGAAGTATATGCTACAGAAAATGACGGAACATTAATGAATGTAGGTGATTTTGAAGTATCCACATCAGGACAATGGCCAGCAAGAGAGCCATGGGGTGGACATCCAGACTTATACAGAACACTTGAGCAATTTAGTTCAGCATATTACAGACCCCTTGGAGAATACTATCCAGGACATCAATGCAGATGGACCAATCCAAAAATGGATGAGATCATAAAAGAAATGCAAAAAGTAAGTTGGGATTCTCCAAAGAATAAGGCATTAGGAATGGAAGGATTGAAGATAGTAGCACAAGAGATGCCTACAATTCCAACATTCACATATCCAGGAGTAGTAGGATATGATGAATACTACTGGACCAACTATCCAACAGCAGAGAATCCATATTGTATACCATATCATCATTGGCCCAATTTCAAGTACATGTTACCATTCTTGAAACCAAGGGGGGCTTTCTTATTAATAACCCTTTTATCCCCAAAAAGCGTATAAATCGTTAATATACTCCTTATAGATAGTTTTTTATTGTATAATTTCTTAAAATCACCACCTTCAAAAGGAGGTTATTTATTTTTTATGGAGAAAGATTTTAAGCCCAACTGGGAGGAAGTTTTTGATCCAGAAGATTACATTTATTTTTATGAAGATTTGCTTAATGATGAGATGACACAAATAGAGGTAGATTTTATAAAAAGGGAACTTGATTTAAAAGAGCCAAAAAAGATTCTTGATATGGCTTGTGGATACGGAAGGCATGCAAATAGACTTGCGTTATTAGGGCATGATGTTACTGGATTAGATATAAATGAGAAATTTTTAGATATGGCAAGGAAGGATGCAGAAAGGTTGGGTGTAAAGGTTAATTATATTTTAAAGGATATTAGAAATATGGATTATGATGAGGAGTTTGATGTGATAATCTCTATGTTTACTTCCTTTGGATATTATGAAGATGAGGAAAATTTTAAGATTCTTGAAAATACTGCAAGATCTCTTAAAAAAGGTGGAAAATTTTTGCTTGATATAAGTAATAGGGATTTTATCCTTAGAAATTTTTTGCCTTATACTGTTATAGAAAAAGATGGAAATTATATGATTGATTTTAATTTTATAGATATTACAGAGGGTAGAATTTATGCAAAGAGAATAATAATAAGAGATGGCAAGATAAAGGAAAAGCCATTTTTTATAAGAGTATATACACCTACAGAGATAAAATTACTTTTGGAGATGGTAGGATTAAAAGTGATAAAATTCTTAGGAGGATATGATAGTAGCCCTCTTTCGGTTCATTCTCGTAGAATGATTGTTATCTCTGAAAAATAATTTAGGGGAGGTAATTTTATGAAAAGAATCTTTTTTATAATTCTTTCTTTAATATTACTTTTTAACATCTCATTCTCTATGGATTTTGAGTCTGCTAATAATCTTTTTTATGAGGCAAGAAGAGATAGAGATGTGAATAAAATTACATCTCTTATCTCTGAGCTTGAAAAAGACTCTAATCTTCAAAAAGATTCTAAGTTTCTTACAGTACTTGCAGATGCATATTTAGAGTATGGACATTGGGGAGTTTCTGGAAAGGATAAAGAAAAAATGTATGAGAAAGCAAGGAGTTATGCAGAAAAAGCAATAAGTCTTGATGGTAAGAATGGAAGAGCTTGGTATATTGCAGGTGCAGCTATTGGTAGGCTTGCCCAATATAAAGGTATTATACAAAGCCTTTTTATGTTGGGAGATTTTGATAGGTATATAAGTAAAGCTATAGAGATTCTTGATGATCCTTTATATAAAACTTTTGCTCTTCTTGCCATGGGTATGAGATATAGAGATGTACCATTTCCTCTTTATAATTATGGAAAGGCAGAATATTATATGAAAGAAGCCCTAAAATATACCCCTATCTATCCTAATGTTTACTTAGAGCTTGGTTATTTATATCTTAAGATGAATAAAAAAGATCTTGCAAAAGAAATGTTCCAAAAGGTTATAGATAGTCCTCCCCATCCATGGCTCTTAAAAACCCATGAAGAATCAGTATCTTTAGCAAGACAAGAACTTTCTAAATTAAAATAGGTGAGTAAAAGATCCCCAAGGCTAAAAAGCCTTGGGGATCTTTTTTATTTTTCTATAAATTTAGGAAGCTCATCTTTTGTTATAACGAAAGGATGATTGAAAACTTTTTTAATATGAGATGGTTCATTTTTATTTGGATCGCTTTCAAATCCACTCCAAGTCATAAACCATGCCCAGTAAGCTTTCTCCTTAACCATAGCATCAGGATCAGGTATTGTTCCTGTTTCTGTCATGGCTACTAATTTTTTACCACCAAAAAGTTTTACAATATTGTAGAACATGCCTGTAGATGGTGAATAATCTTTATCTTTTAGATATATGTCAGCTCCAACTATGTCTACATATTCATCTCCAGGATACCAATTAAGGGCAGATGGAGAATCAGTGGTAGTCCATACCCATATTAGATTGTTTATTTTATGATAATTAACAAGTCTATCAAAGAGAAGTCTCCATAATTTTTTGCATGGTTCTGGACCTTTTGCTCCCCACCAAAACCATCTTCCTTCAGCTTCATGGAGAGGTCTCCAAAGGACAGGCACTTTTGCTTCTTGAAGTTTCTTTAGTTGTACTGCTATAGCATCTATATCTCTTATTAGAAGCTTGTAATCTTCTGATTCAGGATGATTCAATGCATATTCAAGATCAAAACTTGTAGCTTGAGTATAAAATCCTCTCCACCATTCCTTTCCTGGTACATCATAAAGTCCCTTTGGGGCATTCCAATGCCATTGAAATTGTACGATTCCTCCACTTTGCCACCAATCTATGGCATCCTCCACATCTCTGGAAGAGGCTCCTCTTTCTACTCTTGATGGTGAGTAATCTATCATATCAAAACCACATATAGCTGGAAATTTATCAGTTAAGGTCCAGATATAGAAGGAGTCTTTGTAGCCTTGTTGTCCTGATAAGGTATATTTTCCATATATACTTACAAGATAATCCATTAATTTCTGAGCTTCAGGAGATGGATTTGGAGTAACCAATTTATTAGTAGGATTTAATGCTGGGATTTCTGCCTTTTTTATCTTAAAATAATCCAGCAAGAACCATCCCCAACTTTTTACGATACTTATAGTATTTTTTCCTTTCTTCAATGGTATTAATCCTCCTGACACAGTAGTGAAGCTTTGAGATGGATAGAATTTTATATTTGTTTGAAAGGCTCCATTTACGTAAAGGGAATTTTCTTTATATCCGTATGGAGCTGCATATCCAATTATAATCTCATACATACCATCTTCTGGTACCTCTACCGTGACAGTGCAAGAATCACCATCTTGATCAAATCCATCCACATATCCACTGCCTTGATACCCTGGAAATGTTTTTGCCACAAAAGTACCTTTTAATGTTCCATCTTCTGCTTGGATAATTATTTCTGATTGAGAGATAGATATGGAAATTGTTAAAAGAAGAATAAGGAGTGTAAGAATAATATATTTTACCAATGAAATTCCCCCTTTCTTTTTTGTAATTATTTTACATTTAATAATGTGCATATGCAATAACAAACATTTATTTTATGAAATTGTAACCGTTATTAATAAATATGTACCAGCTTTTAGGTTGGGATAAATAAGTTTATATTTACTATTTCTTGTTTCATTTGTTATTGTTAATACAAGGAGGCTGTCAGAATTTATAGGAGATTTTAAGGTACTTGTAACAGTGCGGTTTAAAGGTAAATTCCCTTTATTTATTTCCTGGGTCTGGGCTAAAGAAAGTTTTAATGATAGGGAGAACAAGATTAGAATAATTGAGACAAAAAGAAAAATTTTTTAAACATTTTAATTTTTACCTCCCCAAAAATTCTTAATAATATATTTGGTATATAATAAAAGAATCTATTGACCATAAAGAGAATATTTGAAGATAATACTAAGGAATATAAAGAAATTGGAGGTAATTTTATGGCAAAGAAGATTTTAATTGCAATGTTTTTAAATTTGTCCATGGCACTTTTGGAGATTATAGGAGGTGTTATCTCAGGAAGTCTTGCTTTGGTAAGTGATGCTTTACATAACGTAAATGATTTTTTCGCTTTAGTAATAAGTTATCTTGCAGAGCTTATTTCAAAAAATAAAAAGAGTAACGAATCCCATACTTATGGATACAGAAGAGTTGAAATTCTTGCTGCGCTTTTAAATGGAGTTTTACTTCTTGTTATATTTGTATTTTTGCTTTTAGAAGCTTTTCATAGATGGAGATCTCCTAAGGAGGTACAGGGTTTACAAACATTTATCATAGGTATTATTGGACTTATAGGTAATATTTTAGGGGCTTATGTTCTCCATGAGGATTCCCATCATAATTTAAATATTAAAGGTGCTTTTTTACATCTTTTGTCTGATGCTATATCTTCTGTTGGAGTTATAATTGGAGCTATCTTTATAATTTTATATAAATTATATTATGTAGATACTATAATTTCTCTTCTTATAGCAGGTTTCATTTTTTACAATTCAATAGATCTTTTAAAGGATACTATTCATATTTTGATGGAAGGAACTCCTAAAGGAATGAATATAGAAAGTATTGTTTCAGAGATATCAAAGATACCAGGAGTTAAGAATGTACATCATGTTCATTTATGGCAGATATCAAGTAAGGATTTGCTTTTTTCTGCTCATGTAGTATTAGAGGATCAAATGCTTTCTAATGCTGAGAGGATTATTGAAGAGGTAAGAAAACTTTTAAAATGTAAATTTGAGATAGATCATTCAACTATTGAGCTTGAGACTGAAAATGGAATCAAAGATAAGAATTGTAGGTGTGAGTACTAATGTTTAATTTTTTGCCTATAAATCTTGAAGAGGTAAAGAGAAAAGGCTGGGATGAATTGGATGTAATAATTGTTACAGGAGATGCTTATGTGGACCATCCTTCTTTTGGCTCTTCCGTGATTGGTAGAGTTTTAGAGTATCATGGTTTTAAGGTTGGTATAATTCCTCAGCCTGACTGGAGAGATAAAAACTCATTTAAAATACTTGGAAAACCAAGACTCTTTTTTGGTATTACTTCGGGTTCTGTAGATTCTATGGTGGCTAATTATACTCCAAATAAA
>JAPYWU010000064.1 GCA_028276205.1 Dictyoglomaceae bacterium
AAATGGTTGAAAAGGGAGAGTTCTTAGAATGGGCAGTTGTGCATGGATATCTATATGGAACTCCAAAAAGGATAATAGAAGAGTTGGTAAATAAAGGAATTGATGTCATATTAAAAATTGATGTACAGGGTGGAATAAATGTAAAAAAGATTTATGATAAGGCTATATTAATCTTTATCTTACCACCTGATTTTGAAGAATTAAAAAGAAGACTTATAAGCAGGGAAACAGAGGATTTAAGAGATTTAGAAATCCGTCTTAAAAATGCCCCTCTTGAAATTTCTAAAATTTCTTATTATGATTATGCTGTTATAAATGATAATCTGGAAGATGCGGTTGATAGAGTAAAGAGTATCATAATAGCAGAAAGGCATAAACTTTGTCGGGAGAAAGTTGAATATTTCTTAAAACTATTTGGAGGTGAATTTAATGAAAGAACTTAATATTGATGAGCTTTTAGAGAAAATCCCAAATAAATATGTATTGACAGTAACAGTTTCAAAAAGAGCAAGACAAATTTTTGAAGAGCTAAAGTTCTTAAAGACTGTAGCTAAGGATCCACTAATTCTTGCTATGGAAGAGGTAGTTAAAGGAAAGATTACCTTTAAAGAGGAAGAAGAGGGCGAAGTATAAGAGTTTTTGGTGAAGATAGCAAAAGTAATTCTTTTTGAAACCTATATTCCAGGTAGAGATTTTTTATATTATTCAATTCCAGATGAATTTTCATATATTGAAATAGGTAGTCCTGTTATTGTTCCTCTTAAAAAATCTAAAAAAATTGGTTACATTTGGGATATATTAGAAGCAACTAGCATAGAATATAATCTTCAGCCAATACATACTCAGCTTACAGAGATACCGCCTCTTGGAACACCGCTTATTAAATTAGTTAATTGGGTAAGTGATTACTATGGGAATTCTCTATATAGGACTGCAAATTATATATTTCCAACAGGAATTGAATTGGAGATCAAAAGATATTTAACAGCAAAGGACGTGGCTGTAGATATGACAAAAAAGCAAGAAAAAGTTTTTATAAGTCTTTTTGAGGAAAAAACCTTGGAAGAACTAAAAAAAGAAATAGGAAAGGTTTCTGAATCTGTTATAAGAGAGCTTATTAAAAAAGGAGCCATAGAAGAGAGATATGAGATTATAGTAAAGGAGAAAACACCAAGGAAAACTGTTTTTCAAAGTGAAAAGATCAGTGATAGTTGGGGGAGTTTTGAAATAGATTTGGAAAATATACTTAAAGTTTTTAATAAACCTCTTTTGCTCTTTGTTGAATCTCAAGAAAAAAGGTGGAGAATATATTTTGAGTTATTAAAATATTTTTATCAGAAAGGAAAAAGTATTCTTTTTTTATTCCCAACTATAAAGACTTTACTTAAATTTGGTGAATTTTTATCAGGTTTAGTTCCAGTCCCATTTTACTTTTATCATGGACTTTTAACAGAAGCTCAAGCATATAAAGTATATAAAATTGCTGGAACTGAAAGGACTATTATTCTTAGTACAACTAAAGGACTTTTTTTACCCTTTAATAATCTTGGAATAATTATTGTAGAACAAGAGGAGAATGAGTTCTATGATATGAGGGAGAAAGAACCCAAGTATGATGGTGTTAAAGTAGCCATAAAAAGGGCAGAGTTTGAAGGAATTCCTATCATATTAGGGTCTAGTTCTCCCTCTATAGGGGATTTTCATCAGGCTATTTCTAAAAAAATGTTTAATTTTGTCAGAATTCCCGATTTGATTAGGAAAAAAATTACAATAATAGATTTAAGAAAAATTAAAAATGAAGATTTTTTTGATAGCTATTCCTTAAAAAGGATAAATGATATGGTGAGGATAAAGAAGAAGGTTCTGATATTGTTAAATCGTTTGGGCTTTTCCACATATATTCAATGCGTGGATTGTGGATATATTTTTATGTGTCCTCATTGTAGATCACCATTAGTTTTTCATCAAGATGAGGATAAAGTTCTAAAATGTCATTACTGTGGTTTTACTTCTCTTCCACCTACCATATGCCCTGTATGTCAAGGATATAATTTTATTTTTGGGGGTATTGGTACTGAAAAACTTGAAAGATATTTAGTTAAAACTTTTAAGAAATTTAAGGTTCTAAGAATAGATAGTGAGATAGAGCTTCAGGATGAATCCTTAATAAAAGAAGCTGATATTATTGTAGGTACGAAAATGATAGAACCCTGGTTAGATCTTGAAGATGCAGGGATTCTTATAGTTTATAATTTGGATAATTTCATTCATATCCCTGATTTTTCTATGCCAGAAAAGACTTTTAATATGTTGAATAGAATTAAATCCTTCTTTAAAGGAGAAGAAATCATATTAAGAACTTATTCTCCTTCCCATTATGTGGTAAAAGCTATAAAGAGCAATTCTTATGGTACCTTTTTAAATTATGAGCTGAAATTAAGAAAATCGCTTTTTTATCCTCCCTTTTCTCTTCTACATCAGATTATAGTAGAAGGATCTGATGAAGAGGAAGTTGTAGATGAGGGTAAAAAGATGGTAGCTATATTAGAGGAAAAATATACTGATTTGGAGGTTTTAGGACCAGCTCCTTTCTATCCATATCTTGTAAAGGACAAGTTTAGATATCAGATATTAATAAAAGACAAAGAAGGAATTATAGAGAGTAGAATATTAAAAAATATTTGTGAGGATAGTAAAACTCCCTTTTCTAATGTAAAATTTATAATAAATGTAGATGTGAAGGAAACTAATTTATGAGGTGATATAGAAAATGATACTTGAAATAAGAAAGATTGGAGATCCTGTATTAAAGCAAAAAGCTCAAAAGGTCGATAAGGTAGATTCCAAGATTAAAAGGCTTGTAGAAGATATGATTGAGACGATGAAATTTGCAAATGGAGTAGGACTTGCTGCTCCTCAAGTAGGAGAACCTCTTAGAGTTATAGTGGTGGATTATGAAAATAAACCTATTGCTTTTATTAATCCTGAAATATTGGAGGCTGAAGGAGAGACTATTGATTTAGAAGGTTGTTTAAGTGTTCCTGGTATAGAGTTAAAAATAAAAAGATATGAAAGAATTGTTTTTAAGGCACAAGATTTAAATGGAAAAGTTAAAAAATATAGAGCAAAGGGACTTTTAGCGAGGGTTATTCAACATGAAATAGATCATTTAGATGGAGTTTTAATTGTGGATAGAGGCATAACAGAAGAGGTAGGAAACAATATATGATAAGGGTAATATTTTTTGGTACTCCAATTTTTGCAAGAATTATATTAGAAAAAATATATGAGAAATTAAATGTATTGGCAGTGGTAACTCAACCTGATAAACCACAGGGAAGAGGTAAAAAAATTATTCCATCTCCTGTTAAACTTTTTGCTATGGAGAAAAATATACCTATCTATCAGCCAGAGAGATTAAGAAACAATTTTGAAATAGAAGAAATTATAAGAAATCTTAATCCTGAAGCCTATATAGTTGCAGCTTATGGAAAAATAATAACAGAGAACCTTTTGCTTATACCACCTTTTGGTGGTATTAATATTCATGCTTCTTGTTTACCTAAGTATAGAGGTGCATCTCCTATTGAAAGAGCCCTAATGAATTGTGAGGATGAGACAGGAATCTCTATTATGCAAATGGAAAAAGGATTAGATACAGGTCCAGTTTATGCAATAAAAAAGATTCCTATTCTTCCTGAGGACAACAGGGAATCATTAACTATAAAATTAGCTAATTTAGGGGCAGATTTGCTTTTAGAAGTGCTTCCTAAAATAAAAGAAGGTACTTTAAAACCTACACCTCAAAATGACAGTGAGGCTACTTATGCTCCTAAGATTTCTAAGGAAGAAGAGCGAATAGACTGGAACAATCATGTTAAAAGAATATGGTGTCAAATTAGAGCTTTATCACCAGAACCTGGAGCTTTTACTTTTTTTAGAGGTAAAATTCTAAAGGTTTACAAGGCAAATTATGAAATTACTAACAACTTTATAGAATATGAAAATGGTACTATTTCTATTATAGATAGAGATAAAGGTATTGGTATCAAAGCTAAAAATGGAATATTATATATATTGGAACTTCAGCCTGAAAATAAAAAGAAGATGACCTATAAAGAATTTTTAAATGGTTATCGTCTAAGTATAGGTGAAAAACTTGAATAATATATTAATTTGGAGGTGATATATAAATGTTTTTCTTCTGGGATCCCACATATATTATATTGCTACCTGCATTGTTATTGTCTATATATGCGAGCTTAAAGGTTAGATCCACATTTGCATATTATTCGGAGATACCTAACTCTAAGAGATTAACAGGAAGAGAAGCAGCTGAAATAATATTGAGATCTCTTGGTTTAAATGATGTGAGAATAGAGATGGTACCAGGAAGTCTTACAGATCATTATGATCCATCATCAAAGATTTTAAGACTTTCGGAACCTGTTTATTCTTCTTATTCTGTGGCAGCAGTAGGAGTGGCTGCTCATGAAATAGGACATGCAGTTCAACATGCTACTGGCTATTATGCCCTTGCTCTTAGATCTTCTCTTGTACCAATAGCTAATTTAGGGACTAATCTTGCCTTTCCACTTTTCTTCTTAGGATTTTTATTTGGTAGTCCCAGTCTTATGAATATTGGTATATTAGCCTTCTCTTTGGCTGTACTTTTCTATATTGTTACTCTTCCTGTGGAAATTAATGCAAGTAAAAGAGCTCGTGAGATTTTATTATCTTTAGGAATTGTTACACCCCAGGAAGCGGAGGGAGTAAAGCAAGTATTAAATGCTGCAGCTCTTACTTATCTAGCTGCTGCTTTAACTGCGTTATTGAATCTTTTACGTCTTATTTTACTTGCAAATATGAGAAACCGTGACTAATGGAGGTAAGAAAAAGGTCTGCTGAAATTTTATATGAATTAGAAAAGAAGGAAGCCTATTTAAATATTCTTCTAAGGAATAGGCTTCCTTCTTATGATCTTTCTGTTAATGAAAAACATCTTATCACTGAGTTAGTTTATGGAGTTACAAGGTGGAGAGATACTTTGGATTTTATATGGAGAAAATATGTTAAAAAAGACAACCTTTCTTTATATGCCAAAGTTCTTTTAAGATTAGTTGTATACCATGTATATTTTATTAGAAATACTATTCTTCCTATTGTAATAAATGAAATTGTTGAGATAGCAAAAGAAAAAGCCCCCAAAGAAGTTAAATTGATAAATGCTGTTGCAAGAAGAATCATTGAAAATAGAAATAATCTTGATTTAAATTCTTTTCCTGAGTATTTAAAATATGGTATTCCTGATTTCATATTAGATGAATGGGATGATTATTTGGGTACAGCTGAAAAGATTAAAATTGCCTCTTGGAGTAATAGGCCTCAAAGGTTTTCTGTAAGGGTAAATACTTTAAAAACCAATAAAGAAGACCTGAAGAAAGAATTAATAAAAAGAAGTATTGATGTAGAAGATGGATATTTAGTTGATCAAGCCTTAATAGTGAAAAATGGATTTTTTTTAGAAAATTTAGATCTATTTAAGGAAGGTTATTTTATTGTGCAGAGTGAGGCTTCTATGTTGCCTGCTTTAATATTAAATCCGAAACCCGGAGAAAAAGTTATTGATCTTTGTTCGGCTCCAGGTCTTAAAAGTACTCATATGGCTGAATTAATGAAAAATGAGGGAAAAATTGTATCTGTGGACATTAATAAAAATAGGTTAAAATTGGTAAAAGAAAATGCAAAAAGGTTAGGAGTTAAAATAATAGAGACTTTAAATATAGATGCTACATCTATACCAGAATCATTTAATGGAATTTTTGATAAAGTTCTTTTAGATGCTCCATGTACGGGTTTGGGTGTTTTGAACCATAAACCCGAAATAAAGTGGAGGTTAGCAAAAGATCAAATTTATGAGAGTTCTAAATTACAGTTAAAGCTTTTGGAAAAAGCAGGAAAATTAGTTAAAAGAGGAGGAAAAATTCTATATAGTACATGTACTCTTACTTGGAGTGAAAATGAAGGTGTGGTCTTATCTTTTCTCCAGAATAATACTAATTTTATTTTAGAAAGATTTTCCTATAGATATGAAGAGTTTAATGGGATATTTAGGGTTTTACCCTACAAATATAAAACTGATGGTTTTTTTATTAGCTTATTAAGCCGTGAGTACTAATAATATATTCTCACTAAATAAAGAATATCTTTTAGAAATATTGAAAGGATGGAACGAACCATCCTATAGGGTAGATCAAATTTTGAATTGGATATATAAAAAAGGAGAATGGGACCCTGAGAAGATGAGTAATTTGCCTACAAATCTGAGGAATAAATTAAAGGAGTTTTTTTCCTTTGATCTTCCTCATATTGTTGATAAAAAAGATGCAGGTAATACTACCAAATATCTTTTACAATTATCAGATGGGGAAAATATAGAAACTGTTCTTATAAAACATCATAATAGAAATACTATATGTGTATCTGTACAAGTAGGTTGTTCTTTTTCCTGTAAATTTTGTGCTACAGGACTAATAGGTTTGAAAAGAAATTTGAAGGTTAATGAGATTATTGGTCAGGTATTGATAGTTCAAAAAGAATTGTGGGAGAAAGGGGAAAGAATTTCCAATGTTGTTTTTATGGGAATGGGAGAGCCTTTAGCTAATTATGATGCAGTAATAAGGTCTATAGAGATACTCAATAGTGGTTGGGGTTTTGGGATAGGTAGTAAACATATCACTATTTCTACTGTTGGTATAGTTCCTAAAATATATGATCTTGCAAAGGAAAAAGTTAAAGTAAAGCTTGCTATATCTTTACATGCCCCAGATAATGAATTAAGGAACCAAATAATTCCTATCAATAAAAAATATCCCATAGAAGAATTATTAGAAAGTGCTTGGTTTTATGCAAATGTTACAAAAAGAAGAATAACTTTTGAATATGTACTTATAAAAGACTTTAATGATAAACCTGAACATGCAAATAAACTATCTCTTCTTCTTAGGGGAAAAAATGCTCACGTGAATTTAATTCCTTGGAATAAAGTAAAGGAATATCCATGGGAACCTTCTGATATTTATTCTATTAAGAAGTTTAAAGAAATCTTGGATAAGAATGGTATAAATACTACATTAAGAATTTCTTATGGAAGTAAAATTAGGGCTGGATGTGGCCAATTAAGGGCAAGTTATTTAAGTATGAGGAGGCTAAATTATGAAAAAAATTCCGATTAAGGAGCTTATACTTTATATCCTTATAGGAGTAAATCTATTAATATTTATACTTTTTTTAATCCTTTTTAAGAATACTATATCTTCAAATGTGGAATCTATTGTTCCTCCTGACGTAAGAGGGAAAAATATTATGGAAGCATCTAAAATATTATCAGAAAAAAATTTTAAAATTGTGATTGGTGGAATATTGATGGATAGAAACAAAGATTTTTTATTGGTTTTAGACCAGAATCCGTTAACTACTAAGGTTCCAATAGGAAGTAGTATAACTTTATGGATAAATATGCCTGCATTTTTTGCAAAAGTGCCAGATGTGAGATATAAAGATATGGGAGAGGCTTTGAATATTCTTGAGAAGGCAGGTTTTGTGGTTGATTTTGCTGGAAATAAAGAGGGGTATGTGGTAAAACAAGTTCCTCAAGCTAATATATATATGGAAAAAGGTGGAACTGTTCTTTTATATACATTTACTACGTCTTCTTATGAAAATATTCC
>JAPYWU010000066.1 GCA_028276205.1 Dictyoglomaceae bacterium
CAGTAGGTAAAAATAATTGGGCATCTACGTTTTGAAAAAGAAGTACTACTGATTTTCTAAATTTATAGTTAAATTCTGGATCCTCAAAACGATCTTTATTTATCTCTTCTCCACAAAAATAAAATTTACCTTCCTGAGGAAATAAAAGGGCATCCAAAACCTTCAAAAGGGTGGTCTTCCCAGCCCCATTAGGTCCTAAAATTGCTACTTTTTCCTGTTTTTTTATTTCTAAACTTATAGAATTCAAGGATTTTTTATCTTTTAAATAATAATAACTTACATTTTCTAATTTAAAAATTGATCCATCCATAACAAAACCCCTAAAAATAAAATCAATATACTCACAAAAATATAATCCTCCTTTTTTAATCTATTATTCATAGGGACTTTAAATTTTTTACTTATACCCCTTGAGATCATTCCTTGAGAAACTTCTTTCATAAGCTCTTGAGATTTTAAAAATAAAAGAGACATACTACTACCAATCCAAGCATATTCTCTTTTTAATTTATAATTTATCGTTCTACTTTTCTTGGCTAAAAACATCTCCAAAGCTAATGTAATCAATAAAAAGATATAACGATAAGTTATGGTAATAATATATATTATAAGCGATGGTACAAAAAGACTTCTTAAACCTTTTATAATCTCAACCCAAGAATTAGTATATAGTAAGAATTGTATCAGAGAAATAGATGCTAATACTCTCAGAAAGAACCTTAAAGCTACTACTAATCCTTCTTTATAGAAACCAAAAGAAAAAGTTATAGGGTTAAAGAAAATATATGGAAGAATAATTATAAAAGAAAATAATAATCCAAAGGATAGCACTCTTTTATAAAAATTCCTTAGGTCCATACGTATTAAAAGTAGTAAGATTAATATCAAAATATTAAAGAATAAAAGCACATATAGACTTTTAAAAAGTGTCAAAAATATGATGGATACCATAACAGAAAAGAATCTTGCTCTCTCTGAAATTTTTTTACAAAAATAAGGACACTCTAACTTTTTAAAAGTTAGAGTGTCCTCTAAGATTTTGCTTAATTCTAAGATAGTTTTATCAATAAAATTACTCATCTATTTTTTGTTTTTCTATCAACTAGGATTATAAGATAAGTTATACCAATTACAATAGTAACGCCTAATAACCCAGTAATTACATATCCTAAGATCTCATAAAAAAGACCCTTTTCACTCCAATTCTTAAGATTATAATCTGGAAAGATAGGATTCCAAAAAGAAGAAAGTCTTTCAAGCCCCTTTGGAACATACCCAATCATCTCCTTAAGTTCATCGGGCCCCCACTCTCCCCAAGCAGATCCAGCTTTAAAAAAATAAGGCAATAAAATACCTAAAGGAGAAAGCATAACAAGTACTAAAATGCCAATAAACAGCTTCTTTGTTTTACTCATGATAACTTTCCTCCTTTAAAATTCCTGTCTTTACAAGATAATATAGTACTAAAACAGTAACTACAGCTTCTATTATTCCAAACAATAATAAATGCTCTATCATCATAGCAGGGATCGTAACTTTTAGAGGATAAGGACAGTATAAAGGTAATCCTTGGGAATCCTTAGCTATAATTGGTTGAAACCCAAGTTCTAAAGCTGTTAACAATGCAGCCACATTTAGACCTATATAAGCTCCTACTCCTGCACCTATAAGAGATCTTTTAGAAGATATAGGACTTTTACCTCTTATTAACCTATAAATATAGTATCCAACAAAAGGCATAGCAAAAGCCATATTGAAACAATTGGCTCCAATTGCTGTAATACCACCATCTCCAAAGATCAATGCTTGTATAATAAGTACAATAGAAGTAAGTATAAGAGCTGTCCAAGGCCCAAAAAGTATAGAAAGGAGCACACTTCCTACAGCATGTCCTGTGGTACCACCAGGAATAGGAATATTAAACATCATTATTACAAAAGAAAACGCTGATCCAATAGCAATTAAGGGGATAGTCTCTTCTTTTACTTTTTTCTTCATAGAAGAATAGGCTTTTGCCCATAAAGGTACCATTACAGCAAACATACTTCCATATGTTTGAGGTCCCAAATATCCATCAGGAATATGCATCTTTTTAATCACCTCCGTAACATTAATTTTTAAAAAAATGTTACCATAAAAACAAAAAAAATTAAATAATATCAGTTATTGATATATTGGTGTGTCTTACCCACTTTAATGAAGAGAGCTCATCATAAAGTTTTTTAATTTTCTCTACTTTCCCCCTTACTAATATCACTTCCAAACAATTTTTTTCATCAAAATGCACATGTAACGTAGAGATAATTACATCATGATAATGATGCTGAATATCAGTAAGCTTGTCTGCCAAACCATAAACATCGTGTTCATACACTAAGCTGATACTTCCTACTACCTTCTCTTTTTTTATATTCCATTTTTCTCTGACTATATAATCCCTTATAATGTCCCTTATTGCTTCTGACCTACTATTGTAGCCTTTTTCTTCAATAATCTTATCAAAGACTTCTAATAAATCCTTCTCTATAGAAACCCCAAAACGTTTTATCATACTCTTTCTTTTCCCAAAATATTTTTTAAAATTATATCATATTTAATTATACTATTAATAAAAAATATTAGGAGGATAATCTATGGAAGAAAAATTAGAAAGATTAAAGTCTTTGCTTAAAGAATTAGGTAAAGTTACTGTAGCTTATTCTGGCGGGGTAGATAGTACATTTCTTTTAAAGGTATCAAAAGAGGTATTAAAAGATAATGTATTAGCAGTAACCTTAGTTTCACCTTTATTTCCTAAAAAGGAGATAGAAGAAGCAAAAAAAATGGCAGAAACTTTAGGAGTTAAACACATAATTGTAGAAGATGACAGTATTCTCCAAAACCCAGAGTTCATAAATAACCCCCCAGAAAGATGTTACATATGTAAAAAAATAAATTTCAAAAAAATATTAGAAATATCCAAAGAAAACAACATAGAGTATGTAATTGAAGGAAGTAACGCAGATGATCTTAAGGATTACAGACCCGGCAGATTGGCTATAAAAGAGTTAGGAATTAGAAGCCCTCTCTTAGAGATAGGGTTAACAAAAAGTGAAATAAAAAAACTTTCCCAAATGTTTGGCTTACCAACCTATGATAAACCATCTCTTGCATGTCTTGCTACCCGAATACCATATGGAGAGAAAATAGAAAAAGAAAGACTCAAAAGGATTGAATTATCAGAAGAATTTATAAGAAGTTTAGGAATCAGACAAGTAAGAGTAAGAGATCATAACAATATAGCAAGAATAGAAATTGAAGATAAAGACTTTTATTTAATAATAAGTTTAAAGGATAAAATTATAAAAGAATTAAAAAGACTTGGTTATAAATATATTACTTTAGACTTAGAAGGATATAGGACAGGTAGTATGAATATAGAAATAATAAAAAGAGAGGGAGAGAAATAGAGCTCTCCCTCTCTTTATAGTACTCCTATTTCTTTATGCTTGTTATAAATCTTTTCAGCAAGTTCATCAAGTAATTTAAGATCTTCTAATTTAGGAAGTCCTTTCACTAAAACCGGATCTATTAATTCTACACTAAGGTTATTTAAGTTACTCTTTATAATATCAAGAGTCCTACCACCCCATCCGTAAGAACCAATTACAGTAGCAAACCTTGCCTTTGGCTTTAAAATATTAGCAAGATAGGTTACATATAATACCTTAGGATGAGGTCCAGCAAGCACTGTAGGTGTACCTATAACTAAAGTAGAAGCATCCACTAAAGACATAGCAATCTTTCCAATATCTGCAACAGAAAGGTCAAAAAGCTGTACTTTTATTCCCTTTTCTATTAATCTATCTACAAAATAATCAACCATTATCTTTGTACTATCATGCATAGAAATATATGGAACTACAACCAAATTCTTTGGGTTATCACTTATCCAATCTTTATAAGCATCTATTATAAAGGATGGGTTTTTATAAACCGGACCATGACTTGGAGCTATAATATCTATATCAAGATCTTTAATCTTTTCTAAATTTTTCTGAATTATACTTCTAAAAGGCATCATGATCTCTGCATAATACCTTTTTGCAGCCTCAAATACTAAACTTTCATCCTCTACAAAAAGTTCTGATGTAGCTAAATGAGAGCCAAAAAGATCACATGTAAAAAGAATTTTATCTTCTAAGAGGTAGGATACAAAAGTTTCAGGCCAATGAACCCAAGGAGCATAAATAAATTTTAACGTCTTATTTCCTAAGGATAATGTTTCTCCATCATTTACAGTGATAAATCTATCTTCAGGTATATGTAAATGACTCATGAGAAGCTCTTTACCTTTTGGATTTGTTACTACTTTTGCTGATGGGTATTTTTCCAATACAAAAGGTATACTTCCAGAATGATCTTGTTCAGCATGATGAGATATAACATAATCTATATTATTAACATCTTTTAAATATTCAAAAAGGATACCTTTTTTTGATGGATCCACAGTATCAATTAATGCTACTTTCTCGCTACCTAAAACTAAATATGCATTATAACTTGTACCATCTGGTAAAGGAATTAAGGCATCAAATAAAGTTCTATTCCAATCCTGAGCTCCTACATAATATACCCCTTTCTTTATTTCCCTCTTATTCATCTATATACCTCCCTTATTCCTATCATTTTAGTATAGATTTCTTGGAATGATTATAACTCAATTTAAACAAAAATGCAAAAATTTTTCAATACAATGGGTAACTCTTTATGATTTAAAAAGAGTGAAAAATTAATATATTTATCTCAAAATAAATTTAAACATAAAGGAGGAGACCCTAAAGTCTCCTCCTTTATGCAGTAAAACCGCCATCAATGGAAATCACACTACCAGTCATATATCCAGCCTCATCACAAGCAGCAAAAAGTATAGCAAAAGCAATCTCTTCTTCTTTACCAAGTCTCCCTATAGGTCTTCTTTCAGACATTTGTTTAAGAACCTCATCCGCATTTGGTAATTTTTTCAATCTCTCAGCAAGTCCCTGAGTAAAAGTAGTTCCGGGACATACTGCATTTACCCTAATATTATCTCTTGCATAATCAATGGCAAGTGATTTTGTAAGAGCAAGAATTGCACCTTTAGAAACACTGTAAGCACACCTTTCTGGAATTGCTCTTATAGCAACCTCTGAAGAAACATTTACAATAACTCCTCCACCCTGCTTCTACATCTCCATCACAGCATATTTGGATAAGAAAAATGGACCTTTAACATTTACAAGCATGGTCTTATCAAAATCCTCTTCAGAAGTATCTTCCACCTTTCCATAAACTACTATTCCAGCATTATTAACTAAAATATCAATTTTTCCAAATGCATTAACTACCTCTTTAATAATCCTTTCAGCATCCTTTGGCGATGATACATCCCCTAAAATAAAAATAGCTTCTCCTCCTTGATCTTTAATAATCTTTACTGTTTCCTTTCCCCTATCCTCAGATATATCATTAACTGCTACTTTTGCTCCTCTTTCAGCAAACATAATGGCAGTCTTTCTTCCAATTCCTGAACCTGCTCCTGTAATAAGAACAACCTTATCTTTAAAATTCATAATATATCCCTCCTATCTTCCAAACACTAAGTTAGGAATAAATAGTACTAAATCTGGGAAGAAAATTATTGTTACAACAGCAAGAACAACCGCAACTAAGAATGGCCACGATTCTCTCAAAAATTCCTCTAAGGTAACATCCAATATGGTACACACAGCATACATAGCTGCCCCTACAGGCGGTGTAAAGTTACCAATAGCACAAGTAATTACAAATATAAGACCAAAATGTACAGGATCTATTCCCAGCTTTAAGGCTATAGGGAAAAATATGGAGGTTAACATCAAAATTAAAACTGTAGCATCAATAAAACATCCAGCTATAAGCAGAAGACCAATCAATATAAGAAGAAACACATAAGGATTATTAGTTATTCCTAAGATAAAGCTAGATATTAATTCTGGAATTCTTTCCCATACAATACCATAAGAGAAAATACTTGAAAAAGCAATTAAGGACATGGTAGCTCCTATATCAGTAACAGAACTTCTCAAGGCTTCCATAAAATTATTAAAATTAAGTTCTCTATAAGCCAAAAGTCCAACCAATACTGCATATACTACACAAAGAGCTCCTATTTCAGAGGGAGTAAAAAGTCCCCCTCTAAGCCCAATAAGTAATATAACAGGAAAAAGAATTGCCCATATACTCTTTAGAAAACCTGAGGCTATTTCCTTAGCAGAAGCTCTCTTTTCCCTTAAAGGGGCAAAATTTCTAATTTTTGCGGTAATTGCTACTGTTATCATAAGATATGCCATTATTAAAAGACCTGGAATTATTCCTCCTGCAAAAAGTCTTCCTATAGAAACTTGAGCAATTGTTCCAAAAAGTACTAATCCAATACTTGGCGGTATCGTTGGAACCTCTAATGATGAATATACTAAAGCTCCTGCTGCATATCCCTTGGGAAGGCCTCTTCTTATCATTTCTGGACCAAGTATGCGAGCTTCCATAGCAGCATCTGCAATAGCAGAGCCAGATACACCTCCCATTAGAGCAGAAAGAACACAAGTCACCTGAGCAAGTCCACCTCTAAGATGTCCTACTAAGGTTACTGATAAGTCTATTAATCTTTTGGTTATTCCTGTGTTATTCATCATATTTCCTGCTGTTATGAATAATGGAATTGCAAGAAGAGCAAAGTTTATAGTTTGAGAAAGAGGCTGTTGAATTGGTGTGGTTATAGGAATTTCAGGATGTTGTAAAAAGAACAAAAATCCTGAAATAGCTATAGCAAAAACTACCGGCATACCGAGAAGCATAAATAGAAAGAAAAATATTATTACTAAAAGCATAATTAATTCCTCCTATTCTGTAAACCCTTTATTTCATCAATAATCTTTACTAAAGTGGTTATTAAAAGGAAAATAGCACCACAAGGAATACTTAAAGTGGCCCACATATAACTAAAACCATAAATTCCTTCAAATGTTCTATATTTCTGAACTATAGCCAATTTAAAACCAAATATAATCAAATATATTAAAAAGATGAAAATTATTAAATAATTAAATATCTTTATATATCCTTGGACCCTTTTTGAAAATCTTTTCACCAAGAGATCCACATTCATAAGTTTATCTTTCCTGTAAGCCATATCCATTGCTAACATAGAAGCCCATGCAAAAAGAAAACTTGCAAGAGGATTTGCCCAAGAAATAGGATTATGAAAGAATCTTGCTACACCACCAGTAAATACCAATATTACTATCGCTACCAAGAAAATACTTGCAACAAATACTTCTATTTTTCCTAAAAATTCGTATATTTTTCTCATTTAATCTTCCTCCCTTTAAAACAAGTTATGGGGAGCCTACTTTGGCTCCCCATTTATAAACTTTGATTTATACCATTACTTCTTTCTCATCTCTTTCCAGATCTTCTCTTTAACTTCCTTAACCTTTAATACTTCATATGCTTTTTCTCCAGCCTTCTTAAAGGCATCAA
>JAPYWU010000067.1 GCA_028276205.1 Dictyoglomaceae bacterium
AATAAGAGGGTAATTGATGTTATAGAGGCTTTGAAATGCATAAGGCCTTCATAGCATTGGGGAGTAATTTAGGAGATAAAAGAAAAAATATAGAAATAGCTATAGAAAAGATAAAGGAAAAAGGAATTAAAATTTTAAAAGTTTCTTCTATAATAGAAACAGAACCATATGGATATAAAGATCAGGATAGTTTTTTAAACGCTGTTTGTTTAGTAGAAACAAGTCTTGATGCCTTTTCCTTGTTAAGAGTTTTGTTAAATATTGAAGAAGAGATGGGAAGAAAAAGAATTTTTAAATGGGGTCCGAGAAATATTGATTTGGATATCATATTTTATGACGATTTAGTGATTGAATCAGAAGAATTAATAATACCACATCCTGATGCCCATAATAGGACCTTTGTTATGGGACCTATTTCTGAGATTGAACCAGATTTTGTACATCCAGTTTTAAAAAGAAAAGTGATAGATATATATAATGATCTTTTATAATATCTGTTCCCTCTTATTTTTCTCTATTCCTATTATCTGTCTTTCTGAATATTTTGTGGTTCTCATAATATAGAAAATAACAGAATCTTCTTCTTCATCTATTATTAATTCTATTTCTCTTTTTAATCTTTCAAATTTTGCTTCTGTGATTTCACCTTCAAGAACAGAGTTTTGTATCCATTCTAAATACTTTCTTGCTGTATTTAGCACTTTATTAACCCTTTTCTGATTTACATCATAAACCATTATTATATACATTTACCAAGGAGAGATATATGGAGAATATTTTTCTTCTCCTAATAAGTGTTTCTCAAGTTTGTATAGTTCTAATCTTATTAACCTTCTATAAGAAATTTTTCCTAAATCTTTATATTGAATAGTAGTTTTCATTTTTTCTTCAAAGTTTTGTACAAAGAGTTTCATCCCTTTTTCTTTAAGATATACGCCTTCCAACTTTTCGTCAAAATCTTTGGGAGTGATTTCTTTTTTGTTTACTAAAGAAAAGATTATTCTATCTACAATTATTGGTTTAAATATTTCTGCTATGTCTAAATTTAGGGAAAACCTTCTAAAGTTTGTAGCGTGCAGATATCCTATTCTTGGATCTAAATGGGTCTTATATATTTCAGAGAGAATTGCTGTATAGAGCAGTGAATTTCCAAAACTTATAAGAGCATTCATATAATTAGAGGGTGGTCTTTTTGTTCTTTCCTCTATGAAGAAATCTTCATTTTCTGTAATTTCATTAAAACAAGAATAATAAATATCTCTTATGTTACCTTCTATTCCCATTATCTCATCTACTTTTTCGCAATCTTCAAGGCCATCAGCTAAATCTTCTATGGATTGTATTTTAGATTTTAATAAATCTTTACCTCTATTCGTATAATAGCTTAAAACCTTTCTTATATTATCAATAGCTCCTTTTACAAAGCTTTTTGCTAATTCTAATCTTTTTTCTTGATCTAAGTAATATTCTGCTTGCTTTAGTATCATATATCCTGAATTATAATGCTCTCTTGGATAAAAACTTCCCACATAATATTCGTAGTAATTGTAAAAATGAAGGATTATTTCTTTTTGGGATAGATATTCTAATATTTCTTTATTTAAAGTTACTTCACCAAATATATGCAAATCTCTTACATTTTCTATTGGTAAATATTTTTTCTGACCATCAGAGGTTTCAAAATATATAGTATTATGCTTTCTTTTTAATTCTCCACTAGTAAAGATATATATACTTTCACTCATGACCAGCAAAACTCCCTATATGCACAGAGTTTACAATAAGGAATTTTTTGGGGTAGTGGGGGTCTTTCCCTATATATGAGAATCTCTACCTTTTTAATAGTATCCTCAATTTTCTCTTCCAGTTCTTTGTCTAATATTACCCTAACTCTTCTTTTTTCTTTGGGAAATATGAGTATTCCATCAGCCTTTATGCCATAGTTATTTTTGAGGGAATATAGGTAAAAAGCGAGTTGAAGTTTTGCCATATCTTGGGCTTTTGAGCTCTTTTTTATCTCTCCTATGATTAATGTTTTGTTTTCAGTTTTTATAAGGTCTATAATCATGTTTTCTAAGCTTATCTTTTTCTTTTCTTCTGTGAAACTTTCTTCATCTATGAGTCTTCCTATTTCTAAGTATGGATGGTCTTGATCAGGAGTTACCTGATGTGCCATAAGCCACGCTTGTCTCTCACATATTAAGAAACTCTCAATTAAACTTCCTGTAATCATATCTCACCAGAGTAAAATACCGCTTTTAATTTTGTATCCTGTCTCTCTGTCATAGAAATCATCTAAATTGTCCTTTGATATATATCCAAAACCATATTCAATGGCTGGTAGATTTTCTGCTCTTATAGGAATTGATATTACATATTTATAGAAATCACTTCTTATTTTTAGAAATTCTAATCTTCTTTCAAATATATCTTTTATTTCTTTAAGTTTTATATATTGGTTCCATAGGTTTTCTGCTTCTTCATTCAATTCTATAAATACGTCAATTTTGGGTTGATCTTCTTCAATAAGTTTGAAGTCTTCAATACCTATGCATTTATCATTTTCATTTTCAGTATATCCTGAATATCTTAATGAATATATGGCATCTAAAAAGTTTTTAGATATGTCTTTAGACTTTCTTTCACTAATCTCATAAAAATAATTTTGTATATAGTTAAGAAATTTTATCTCTTCTATTTTTTCATCTTTTTTAAGAATATTGTTAGTAACATCCAAAAGGATTTTGTCATAGATGTATGAAGCATATCTTCTTTTATCATCTTGTAATGAATATAGGTATACCTCTCCTATATCCTTTAACCAGTTTCTATTACATCTTCCTGCTGACTGGTTTATAGAGTCCAAGGGAGCAATATCTCTATAAACAACATCTAAATCAATATCCACTCCTGCCTCTACTAATTGGGTTGTAACCACTATTCTTTTTTCTCCTTTTTTTATACTCTCAATTCTTTCTAAACGCTCCTTGGGTATTATGTGGCTTGAAAGAAAAACTATATCCTCTTTAGTTTTTTCTTTTAAAAGATTATAAAATTTTTGGGCTGAGTTTATTGTATTAAAGATAAACATATAAGATTTATCAGATTTAAGTTCAATATTTTCAAGGAACTCTTCTAATAAGAGAGATTCATAAAGACGAGGAATTAATATTGTGCGATTTAGGTTTGTAAAGTAGTCTTCAGCGTTTATTAAATTAAAGGTTTCATCTTTATTAAATATAAGAGGTTGAGTGGCTGTAGAGAAAATAATATAGGTATTAAATTTTTCTACAAGTTCTTTAAATATTTCTCTTAAAAGGTACCAATATTTAATAGGAATAGATTGTACTTCATCTAATATGATTATACTTCCAAATATTCTATGTAATTTTCTTAGATTTGAGTTTTTATTTGATATTAATGTATGAAAGAGTTGTACAAATGTGGTTATTATTATTTCCGAATTCCATCCTTCTATTAATATTTTTGCGTGATCTGGTTCTATTTCATTATCGTTGTATTTATAATAGATTTCTGAAAGATGGTGATGTTTTAATATTATGGTAGAATCTATGTTACCAAAATACTTTATTAGGACATTTTCAAGTACACTTGCATTTTGCTCTATAATACTTAGGAAGGGTAATGAGTATATGATTCTTGGGATATATCCTTTCTTTTTTCTTATCTCTTCTCTTAACTTAAGGGCAAAAGCAAAGGATGTAAAGGTTTTTCCAAGGCCTGTTGGTAGAGTTAGAGAATAAATCTTTTGATCAAGATCAATCTCTTTATTTATTACTTCTTGATATGCTTTTTCTCGAAGTTCGTTTATAGGTTTTCTATCAGTTTTTAGCTCTTTTTTATAATGATCTACTACTATATATGGGATTTCTAAGGGATTTCTTTCTGGTTTTCCTATGGTTACTTCACTTTTGTCTGCATCTATTAGGAGGGAGAAGAGTAGATTATTTAATAAATAGTATTCTGGAGAATTTTCGTGTTTAAGGTTTTTGATTTTTATTCTTTTAATCTTTATATCTTTTGATATTGCTTCAACAATATCTTTTAATTTATCTTTTGTAATTTCACTAAATAAAGCATCATCTGTATTTTTTATCAATATATTAAATTTCTCTTCATCTATACTTTCAATTTGTCTATATAGTAATTCTTTTTCTTCTTCAGAAATGTCCAATTCAATAAGTATATCCATAAGATTTCCATGATGTCTTTTAACATTTATATAAGAGAATATGGGAAGTATTGTTTTGATGTTATCAGGAATATTTTCTTTTTCAAAAGCTTTCTGTGTGATGTAATAAGCAATAAGAGAGGAGAGGAGAGAGTGCCTTGTTTCCTTACCTCCCTCTTCCTCTCCAGAGAGTAAATATTCTTGGAAAAATTTTGTGGCTTTTCCTATATCATGAGATAAAGTATTTATTTTAATTAATTTCTGTAATTTTTCTTTTGAAAGAAGCAGGTTTTCCATAGGTATGTCGTTTAAGAAATGGAAAGCAAGATTCATAGTATTCTTTAAGTGTATTTCTAAATATTTATCTGGATGGGAAAATAAATTAGAGAAATATGACATTTGTTCCATCGTCTCCCTGATAGTATTTATCTACTTTAACTTTGATGGGTTTTCCTTGGCTTTCAAAGAGGACGTCTTCGTATCTTTCTACTATTCTATTGCTATTCATTATTAATGGAATTCTTTCTCTAAAGTAGCTTTTTCCTTCCTCAAAGATTATCTTATTTTCTAATATTAGGGATATAGGAATTAAAGTTGATACATATATTTCTCCATTTTCTTTCTCTGTAAATTCTTTTATTCCCATAAATTGAAAATCTCCTAAAAGCTCTGAAAGGCCTAAAGAGAATGTGTAATAACTTTTGTGATTTTTAATATTTTCTGCAAGTTTATTAAATAATTCTTCATTCTCATGATAAAAATATATTCTATATCTTGGATCTTTAATAAATTCTGTTTTTACCTGGGTTCTTGCATCATGATTTTTCTTTTTGAGAGGTATCCAAATGTTTCCTTTTGTGTTTATCAAATTTAAGCCTAATCTTATCTTTTTAATAGGATTTACAATTTGTAATGCTATTTTGCAATTTTCAAAGGAAAAAGTTTCTAAGTATTCTTTTCTATCTATTCCTAAAATGGCTCCAAGCATTCCAAATATAGTAGGAGGTGGAGGAAAAGGAAAGGAAAGGGGTGAAGATGTGGTATAGAATTTTCTGAAATGGGCAAATTCTCCAAAAATATCAAAAACCAAGACTTTCATTAAAAATCATCTCCTAAAATAGTAGTTCTTCTACTTGGAAATCTTTTAGAGATTCTATTAAGGAGATTTCTTTTCCATTTAATACTAAGTTTACTCTTTCATCTACTTTATATCTAATTTTTTCAATTTTATCCTTATTTTCTGTGAACACCTTTATTAGTTCTGTGATATCTATTTTTACTTGTGATATATCCCTTATTTTTTCATCCTCTATATCTGATATAAGCTTTATTCTTCTGTCTAATTCACCCATGTAAAAGTGGGAATCAGGTTTGTGAATAACTTGTATTAGAAGTCTTGGAACTTGGCCAAATTTTGATGTAGATATTAAATTCTTTGTCCCATGCCATATTCCTTCCAGCATATTATCTATGTCTTTTTCAGTAAGGGGAATATTTTGGACTTTTGCCAAATTTTCATTTACTATTCCATAAAAGGCTATTAAAGAGTAAGGAAGAATGTATTTTTCGGTAAAGGTACCTTGAGTTTTACCTGCTTTTGAGGGCATGACTGTTGTCCCTTTTATATAGGTAAGATCCACTTTATGAAGAGATCTTCCAAATTTAAACTGTACTGGTCCAGTTAAAGTCATAGTTTTTCCTTCTACCGCAGTGGTTGCCCCAAAAAGTCTTATATCAATGCACTTTTCAATAATTTCATTATTATCTTTGAATTCTTTTAATCTATCTTCTTTAGTTTTTAGTTCTCCTTTGTCATCTCTTATTTCTCTAACAAAAACTTCCAATCCTTTATACTCATATAGATAGTCTCTTATCGTTCTTTTAAGTCTTACGTCTGTAACAATATTTACTCCTGTTTCCTCATCAATTCTTGGTTTGTTTTCATCCATTGGATCCCCATTTGGATTTGCATCTGTAACATCGTAGAGAAAAAGAATTTCAGATCTATTTTTTATCACATCCATATAAAATACACCTCCTTATTTTAATTTTTTTCTGGATAGATATATGGTTTTATTTCATCTGATAAGCTCATACCGCATGCAAAGTAGAAATTAAGCTCATCATTTGAAAGTTTCCAATTATCTCCAGCAAGAAGTAGATAGTAAGAGGCTTCTTCTGCTAATTTTTGTTTTCCTTTATCAAAGGAATCGTACTCTTGTAATTTATTTATTACTTTGGGAAGAAGCCCTTTAAAGTCTTTTTCTTCCATTTTTAAACTTTTTAGTTGTTTTCTAAAAGGATCACTACCTCTTTCTGAATATTGTACATTTAACAGCATTTGGGTTAAGGCACCAAGCAAGAAAAGTCCCTTTTTAAGAGGATGATTAAAAGCAGGGGAAAACTTTTTGAATACAGGCTCAAATAATCTTTCTTCTTCCATATCTATCACCTCCATAGGTATTAAGTTCAGATATAATAAGAATAAAAGGGACATTATGGCATCTTTTATTGCAGATGAGAAATATTCATCTCTAACATATTGGGTCCTTATCTTTCTCATTAAAAATTGGAATATGAAGTTTTTATCTATAGGTCTATCCTTGAATATGCGATCTACAATTTCCAAAAAGTAATTTACGAGGTCTGCTTCTCTTTTGTCGGGATCTGATTTTGAAAAGAAAGTCCATATATTTCTCATAGTGAAATCTGTATTAAATAATTTATCTACTTGTTCTTTTGCTTTAAATATACTTCTTAATCGGGAGGGTAAAACATCCTCTATAAGGGCAAGGATTTTTTCTGCGCTTTGTTTCTTTTCTATAAATAAAAAGTTTAAAGTAAGATAATCTTCGGTGGCAGATAAATACTGTAGAATATCTTCTTCATCTCCAAGATATCTCTTGGCAGTATTTTTCTTTAGAGATAGTAGTTTTGGTGTATCGAAAAAAATATTATAAACATCTTCTTTTATAAATTCTCTTCCTATGAGAAATTTAGGAATAAGTTGATAAGAAATTCCTGCCATTTTGAAGGTGAGCTCTTTTTCAATATATTCTTTACCTTTTTCTAAACTTCTTCTACAATCTTCACATAATGGAAAATTCTTCCATGCTTCTTTTTCTTTGAAACCACCAGAGATGAATCCGGGTTTATCTATTGTATAGAAGGTATATATTCCATCACCTATGGTAACTTCTTTTTCCTCTAAGCATATGGAACATTGGCCTATATTAGAACCCTTTTTACCTTCTTTTATTTTTACCAATTTTTCTAAGGTTTTTGTAAAAATCTCTTTGTCTCCTAAATATTCTGTTTTTCCCTCTTTTTTG
>JAPYWU010000068.1 GCA_028276205.1 Dictyoglomaceae bacterium
GGAAATATCAAAAACCCCTATTTATAGCAGGAATGTTAGGAGTTACCTTATATTTTGTATTTGAAAACTCTGGATTAAAATATACTGACGCTTCAGAAGGAGCCCTTATTGTGGGCTCCTTTCCTGCATTGGGATTAATTGTAGAGTTTCTCGGTTCAAAAGAAAAAATCCCCCGAAATAGATTATGGGGTGTAATACTTTCCATAATTGGAGTATTACTGATCATAGGAGATTCTGGAATTAATTTAAAATTTAACAACTTATTTGGTGATATTCTTGTACTTCTATCAGGAGTAATGTGGGTAATATACAATTGGGAGATAAAAAAGGTTAATCATCTTTACTCCCATGAGGTAATAACAACCTTTCAAATGCTATGGGGAACCCTTTTATTTATCCCCTTTTTAACTTTCACAGGAATCCATATAAAAATTAATTTGCCCATTTTCTTATCATTTTTTTATTTATCATTCTTTTGTTCCGTATTAGGATATCTACTTTATAATTATGGTTTAAAACATCTTTCTGTAAGTCAAGTGGTAAATCTTTTAAATCTAATTCCACTTTTTGGAGCTATTTGGGGTGTAATTTATCTAAAAGAGACCTTAAGTTTCTTAAAAATTATAGGTGGAATATCCATTATCTCAGGTGTGAGTCTTTCATCTAAAAAATAGAAAAGAGCCTGCCCTGATAAAAGGCAGGCTCTTTTTTTAAAAATCTCTAAACAAAAATTCTATTTTTCAAGCTTTAAATTTCCAAAATAGGAAGGATTTCTCCAAGATTCATTATCCCACTCATTCCATGCAACTATTCCAACCCTATTTCCAAACATATTTGCATCATTTACTTGTAAATCAAAACCAATCACCATTCCTTCAGCTAATTTCTTTGTTCTCATTTTAATTTGAGCTTCCACAACATATCCAAAATCAGTCTTTCTTGTAGCTGTTACAAAGTAATCCTTAGAAGCATTAGTTCCAAAGGATTGATAATTATCAAAATTCACTCTATATTGAGCATCATTTGCATCATAAGAAGAAGCCTTCTCGTTTCCTTCATCCACAAATATCTCTACAGAATCTTGTTCCCAAGGATTAGTATTATCTTTATTTAAAAGGGAATCATAAACTTCTGCCCAAACATATATACTATCTTCATCCCACAAAACTCTAAACTTAGCATAAGCTACTTTACCCTTTGTACCTGATACATATCTATCTGTTACATATTCCATGGCAGATTTCCAAACCTCATCCATTTGAGCATCAATTTTAGGTTTACCATACTTTGCTACTGCAGTTTGGGTCTGCTGTCCAAGAGTCAAAGATGCCAAAAGAAAAAGAGCAATTAATGATAAAATTAAGATAATACTTACCCTCTTCATTCAAACTCCCCCCCTTTAATAAAATTTTAATAAGAATTATAAAGTTAATTAATAATTTCGTCAACCATTTTCTCAATCCTTAACTTCCACTTCTTCAGCAAATTGGCTCATATACAGATTGTAGTAAAATCCTTTCTTTATTATAAGTTGTTCATGGGTACCTCTTTCAATTATCTCTCCATTATACACAACCAAGATCATATCAGCATTCCTAACAGTGGATAATCGATGAGCAATAACAAAACTTGTCCTTCCTTTCATTAAATTCAACATCGCATTCTGAATATACTTTTCCGTCATTGTATCCACATTACTGGTTGCTTCATCCAAGATTAATATTTTAGGATTTGCAAGAATAGCCCTTGCGATAGCTATAAGCTGTCTCTGTCCCTGACTAAGCCCACCACCATCTTCAGAAAGAACTGTATCATAACCTTGAGGTAAATTAATAATAAAATCATGAGCATGAGCAAGCTTTGCCGCTTCTATAACCTCCTCATCGGTAGCATCTAATCTCCCATATCTGATGTTTTCTTTTATAGATGTAGAAAATAGAAGAGTATCTTGTAAAACAATACCAAGAAAGGATCTAAGATCCTTTCTTCTAATTTTCCTAATATCAATACCATCTATTAAAATTTGACCTTCATCCACATCATAAAATCTTGCCACCAAACTTGCAATAGTAGTTTTTCCTGCACCCGTAGGACCTACAAGAGCTACCACTTCCCCTTCTTTAACATTAAAACTTACATTTTTAATAACAGGATTACCTTTAACATAGGAAAACCAAACATTTTTAAATTCAACTTCTCCTCTTATATCTTTTATCTCAACTATATCAGTACTTTCCTTCTCTTCCTCTTCTTCAAGAACCTCAAAAACTCTCTCAGCACTTGCTATTGCTGATTGAATCATATTATATTGATTTGCAAGTTCATTAATAGGTCTTGTAAATTGCCTTGAATAATTTATAAATACAGTGATATCACCAATTGAGATAAATTTTTTAAAGGCAAAATACCCACCAAAACCAGTAATTATTGCAAAACTTAAATTATTAAGAAGGTTCATAAGAGGTCCAATAGAGCCAGAAAAAATTTGAGCTCTTACTCCCACTTGAGTTAATTCTTCATTTAAATTCTCAAATCTCTTAATCTCCTTTTCTTCTCTATTAAATATCTTTATTACCTTTATTCCAGAAATATCCTCTTCAATCAAACCATTAAGTTTTCCTAAAAGAGTTTGGTTAGCATAGAAATAATTACGTGTTCTATTGGATATAAAATTTGTTAACCAAATAGTTAAAGGTATAGTAACTAAACTAACAACTGTCATAGGAATACTTATTCTTATCATCATAATAATAATCCCAATCAAAGTCGTAATACTGGAAAAAAACTGTATCACACTATTTGATAGCACCATACTTATATTATCTATATCATTAGTAATTCTGCTTATAATATCTCCATAAGGACGTAAATCAAAAAATTTAATGGATAGACTATGAATCTTATTAAAAAAGTCTCTCCGCATTACAAAAACTAATTTTTGGGTAGTTTTCAACATTACATATCCCTGTAACCATCCTATAAAAGATGATAAAAGATAAACTCCTCCAAGTATTAATAAAAAGTTAAGAAAACCATCAAATTTCTTAGGAATAATATAAGTATCAATACCTCTACCTATAAGATAAGGTCCTACAATCCCTAATATGGAAGAAATAAATGTAAGAGTAAAAACAAAAATAAATCCCCACTTAAATTTTTTCAAATATACAAAAAGTTTTCTTAAAGTACCCCATGGATCTTTAATTTCTACCTTCTCAAAATGAAACCGAGGTCCTATTCTTCCTCCAGGTCCACCAAATGGTCTCATTCCCTCTCTACGCATATTTCATTACCTCTTCATCTATCTGAGATTTATAAATTTCTCTATAAAAATCATTATTCTTAAGCAATTCTGCATGGGAACCAAATCCAACTATTTTTCCTTTATCGAGAACTATTATTTTATCTGCATTCATCATGGTACTTACTCTCTGAGCCACAATAAATGTAGTACAGTTTTTTATTATCCCTCTTAAACCATGAATTATTTTTTGTTCTGTAGCAAAATCTAAAGCACTTGTAGCATCATCCAAAATTAATATCTTAGGTTTTTTAATTAATGCTCTTGCAATTGCAATCCTCTGTTTTTGCCCCCCTGATAATGTAACACCTCTCTCTCCAATTACAGTATCATATCCCTGGGGAAGTCTAATTATAAATTCATGGGCTTGAGCAATTTTAGCAGACTCAATTATTTCCTCATAAGTAGCATCTTCTTTCCCCCAGCATATATTCTCTTTTATGGTTCCTGAAAAAAGTATTGTATCTTGTGGAACCATAGAAATAGCATCTCTTAATATTTTTAAATCAATATCCCTTATATCTCTTCCATCAATTAAAATTCTTCCTGAAGTTACATCATAAAGTCTTGGGATAAGATTTACTAAAGTAGATTTACCAGAACCTGTCGTACCTATTATACCTATGATCTCACCCGAATTTACCTCAAAATTTATATCCTTAAGTACAGATTCCTCTTTATTAAAATAGCTAAAATATACATGTTCAAATTTTACCTTTCCTCCTCTAATAGGAGTCTTATCAGCATTTTCCTTATTCTGGATATCAATTTTCTCTTCTAAAACCTCTAAAACTCTTTCTGCAGAGACAGAAGCTCTTGATACAAACATTAAAATATTTCCAATCATCATTAATGAGAACATAATCTGCCCCATGTAATTAATATATGCCATTACTTCTCCTACTTTCATATTCCCTTGATTAACTAATAGACCACCAAACCATAGCACAACTAATATACTGAGATTCATAACTAACATAAAAAGAGGCATAGCAATAATCATCAACATAATGGCTTTAATAACTGCATTCATCAACATAGTATTAGCATATTTAAATCTTTCTTTTTCATAATCCTCCCTCCTAAATGCCCTTACTACTCTTATACCTACAAGATTTTCTCTTACTACATTGTTTACATAATCTATTCTTTTTTGCACCTCGCTAAAAAGAGGAAAACTCTTCTTCATAATAAATAAAAAAATGGAAGCCAATATTGGTATAGAAAATAAAAATATAATTGATAGATTTTTATTCAAATAAATAGCCATTATAATACCACCTACAAAAAGAAGAGGTGCCCTTACCATAATTCTTAAAGACATCATTACAAGAGTCTGAAGTTGATTAATATCATTTGTTAGTCTGGTTATCAAAGAAGATGTATGAAATTTATCAATATTACTAAAAGAAAATTGCTGTACTTTTTTAAATAATTCATTCCTAAGATCTCTACCAAAATATTGACTAGCTAAAGAAGAGAAAACTGTACAACTCACCCCACCTATCACACCTATAAAGGCAACTGCAAGCATTACAAGACCTGTGTGTAAAATTAACTGAAAGTTATTTTTTAAAATACCATTATCCACAATATGAGCAAGAAGAGTTGGCTGATAAAGATCACATATTACCTCTATAAGCATAAATAAGGGCGCTAATATAGCAAAAAGAGTATAAGGCTTCAAATATCTTATAAGCTTTTTCATCTAACATATCCTCCTATTGTTCATTCAACCTTCTTAAGTTATCTCTTATTCTTCTAAAAAAATCCATTAACAGTTTCTTTTCTTCCTCTGAAAAATCCTTAAAACATTCCTCTTCCAACTGCTTAAATACTCTTTTTAATTTACATATGAACTTTTTACCCTCTTCTGTAAGATATATTTTTGTATATCTCTTATCCCTTTCATCCCTTACACTGGAAATAAGCCCCCTTTTTTTCATCCTTCTAAGAATTAGGGTAACGGTAGACGGCTTTATTTTTAACTCTTCTGCTATCTCCTTTTGAGTTAAGCCATTTCTCTCAGACAAAAGAAGAAGTACAGGAGCTTGTCCCCTATAAAGTTTCAAATCAGAAAGAAGTTTTTCTCTTCTTCTAAAATGCTCCTTTATAACATCTTTAAATAAACCATATAATGTCTCTTCTTTTCCATAAAACATATATCCACTCCAATAATTAGCTAACTAATAGTATATCTCAACCAGTTTCTTTTTCAAAGCGGAATCATACCAAGCTGATATTACCTTCATATCCTTTAATCCTTCAAGGCCTGAAGTTTTAGGTTCTCTCCCATTTATAATAGCTGACTCCATATCTTTAATCTCTGCCACATATTGATTTTCTCCATAAAAAGTATAAAAGGTATAATTGTTGCCCTTTCTTAAGATAACTTTACCATCGTACTCTTGATAAAGTGTATCTAAAACATATAAAATTCCATCTCTACCCCTAATTTCAAAAGAGACTGAAAGGGAGGTATCATAGCTTGCATCCATAAGTACTAAAACTCCATCATCAAATTTTGCCAATGCTGTAGCATTTTGTTCTACTTTATACTCATAATTTTCATTAATAGCAGTTATTTCAATAATTTTATTTTTAGGCCTAAAGAAATGTAAAGTATTAATTACATGAACTCCAATATCCATAATAGCTCCTCCACCAGCAAGTTCAGGATCATACCTCCACTTATCTCTGTTTAAATTAACAAAAGAAAAACTTGCTTTTATTATTCCAAGCTTTCCCACAATATCATCTTCTAAAAGGCTTTTTGCCCCTATATTAAAAGGATTAAATCTACCCATATTAGCTATTCCCAGAATTACTTTATTTTTTTCACAAGCATTTATCATTTCTTCTGCTTCTTCCACATTCATAGCCATAGGCTTCTCACAAAGTACATGAATACCCTTTTCTGCACATTTTATTGTTTGTTCTTTATGAAATTTGTTAGGAGTAGCTATATATACCACATCCACATCTCTTAAATCCTCAATTCTATCATAAATTTTAGCTCCGTACTTTTCTGCTAAATCTCTTGCCTTTTCAGGATTTGTTGTTACTATTGAAGAAAGTTTAGCATCCATTATCTTTTCAAGAGCTGGGAGAAATCTATCCCTTACAATCTGTCCAGTACCAATCACCGCCCATCTCATAATCTTTACCTCCTATATATGGAATTCTAAAATATCTTCATCTTTTACTTGATAATTCTTCTCCACAGGAATTCCCTTTACACTACCATCTTTTGTATAAAGTTTCGCATACTTTAAGTTTTTTGCTATATCTTTATGAATCAGTTCAGCCACATCAAGTACTGTAGATCCCTTCTCTAAAACATATGGATGTTCCAAATCTGGGGGATATCCAGGTTTCTTAGTATAAACTCTTACTATCTCTAAAGTATTAAATATCTCTCTTTTAACCTCTTCCATATTAATTCCTTCTTTAGCAGAAATTAAGTATATCTTTAAGTCGTTCTTTAACATATCAACATCTTCTTTTAATTCAGAGGGATCAAAAAGATCAATTTTGTTTATCAAAATCATTCCTCTAACCTCTTTTATGGGTGAATAAGGATCTTTATCTGGATTTTCAGAGACCAATTTTATCTTTTTATTTTCTAACATTCCTTTTATCTTAATATACTCCTCTAAAATAGATCCCTGATCAGGTGAAAGAAAAATTAAGGTTAAATCTGAATTTCTTATAAGATTATACATCCATGAATCAGAGTTCTCCCAAAAAGGTGGAAGATCTATAAGCTGTATTTGTATGTTTTCAAAAGGCATCATACCTACTATAGGATAAATAGTAGAAAAGGGATAATCTGCCACAAAGCTTTGTACTCCTGTAAGAAGGCTAAAAAACAAAGATTTTCCAGTATTAGGTGGACCTATTATAACAACTTGTCCTGCACCCTCTTTCTCTATATAATCCCATGATCTACCACCACCCTTTTTTGACCTTTTCTCAGCCTCTTCCATAAGTTGGGAAAGTTTCCTTCTCAAATCTGCCTTCATTTTGTCGGTACCTTTATGTTTTGGTAAAATAGCAAGCATCTCTTTAAGAGCCTGAATTTTATCCTCAATAGATTTAGCTTCTCTATATCTTTTCTCAGCCTCAAAATATTGTGGTGGAAGATTGGCAGGCATAAAGATCACTCCC
>JAPYWU010000069.1 GCA_028276205.1 Dictyoglomaceae bacterium
AATGCTGATTATCCTGTAGCAAATCTATCCTTTGAGCTTGGTAAAACTCAAAATCCAGCAACAGGAAATGTCTACTTCAAAGATGTTAAATTAGAATCTCAATAAAATTTCTAAGGGTGGGAGGATAAAATCCTCCCACCCTTATTTATGGTTCTACATAAACCCAAAGCTTATTTTTATATTTAGGATCTTTTGGGTCCACACCCTTCCTCTTAAAAAGCTCACTTAAGGTAACAAATTCATATCCTTGTTTCTTAAGCTCTGGTATTATGATATCAAGAGCTTCTGGGGTTGGATGCGGTTCTGGTTGTACATCATGAAGAAGAATAATTGCTCCATCTCTTACTCCTTTCAAAACATTATTTGCAATATTTTCTGGAGTTCTATCACATCCTGCCCAATCAAATCCAACCACTCCACTTATAAAAGGCATATCTATCACATCAAACATGGTTTTACTAACTGCTAAATTTGGTGGTCTGAAAAATAAGGGTTTTTTACCTGTATACTTTTCTATTACTTCATTTGTACGAGCAATTTTATCTGCTATCTCTTTAGGATCTGCCTTATCAAGAGGATTGTAGTCCCAAGAATGATTTCCATATTCACAACCAAGGGAAAGAGCTCTATCAATTACAGATTTAGTAGAATCGTTTATCCTAAATCCAACCACAAAAAAGGTTGCAGGTACTCTATACTTTTCCAGCCTATCAAGTACACGTGGTGTAAGCCTTGTATCAGGTCCATCATCAAAGGTAAGAGCACAAAGCTTAGTAGTATTTTGAACCGCAGAATTTACAGAAAATACGCTTAAAGTGATCAAGATTAATGAGATAAATAACTTTTTCATAAATTACCCCCTTTTTATAAAAAACATTTGCATAAACATTTTTCTGAAATTCTATAATAGAACTTTTGTATAGTCAATCCTTTTCTAATTTTATCTTATGTTATCTGGATTATACACAAGAACTGCTTTACCATAAGTAACATAAAGTCCCCCAAAATTACCATAGGGGTATGGTTCACCTTTAAGTTCACCAAATATAACTTTTTCTACCGCCTTTATCAAATCAAGAAGATAATCACTGGAATAAGGTGTCATATTACATTGAGGAAGATGTCCATTATATATTTTCTCAAATTCGCCAATTCTCTCACGTAGTTTATATAAACTCTGAAGATATAAAGTTAATGGCAAACATCCTGGAAGCTGTAACCAGGTATGCCCTGCTCCCAAGGCATCACCACTAAAAAGAAGTTTATTTTCTTTATCCAATAACACAATGGAACCCGGAGTATGTCCTGGCACTTCAATAACTTCTAATTTTCTATCACCTAAATCTAATATTTCTCCATCTTTAATATCTTTAATCCTATCTATCTTTATATTCATGCTAAAAATCTGTACAATTTTGAAGTCCTTATGATTCATATAAACCTCATCAAATTGATCTATTTGCATAATATGATCCCAATGAGCATGAGATATAACAACCTTTAAGGGATTTTTAGTAATATTTTCTACAAAAAATCTAAGATCACCTTCCCCCATACCTGTGTCAAAAAGTATACTTTCTTTTTCCCCCTCTATTAAGTACATGCTATCATTCCTATAATCCGCAATATGCCAAACTTTTGGTTCAACAAGTGTAGAAACATATTCTTTTTTTTCCATCCTTAAACCTCCTCTTAAGATTTTTTATTTATTATAGATTAAGGTTTAATATTTAAAAGGAACATGGAGAAAAGCTTGGCTTGGACCTGGAGTAAAAACTATAATCAAACAAATAGACAGAAGATTATACAACACCAATTGCAACTCTGGATAAATAGAATAAGGATTTTTATCCTCCCCTTTTATTTTTCCTTTTCAATTAAAAAGATTTATGTTAAAATACATTTAGATATTTATCTAAATAATAGAAATGTTAAAGTATGAAATTTGATCTTTTATTCAAGGCTTTGAGTGATGAAACAAGAAGAGAGATATTAAAAATGCTCTCCGAAAGAGACATGACTGCAGGAGAGATCGCTGATAAATTTCAAAAATCATGGCCTACTATTTCCCACCATCTGGAGATACTAAAACAGGCAGAGCTTATAACTGATGAAAAAAGAGGAAAATATATTGTCTATTCTCTAAACACTACTGTTTTTCAAGAGATTATCATGTGGTTTATGGACACCTTCAAAAAGGAGGAGAAAAAATCAAATGTATAATTTAAAAAGCTCTATAAAAAAGGATATAGGAATTATTATATTAATTATCCTTATGTTTATTATTGGAATCTTTTCCTATCCTTATTTTCCTGAAAAAATTCCTATGCATTGGAACTTCAAAGGAGAAATAGACAGATATGGCTCCAAGTTTGAAGGTCTTTTTGGTATACCTTTAATGAGTCTTGGTTTTTACTTATTATTTTTAGTACTTCCTTATTTGGACCCTAAAAAGGAAAATTATCAAAAATTTGAAAAAGTATATCAGATAATAAAATATGCCTATATCTTTTTGTTATTTATACTACAGATGACAATCCTTATAGTTACCTTAGGGGGCCCTAAAGATTTAATACCTAAAATAACACCAACCTTAGTTGGAGTTATTTTTATCATATTAGGGAACTATATGCCAAGAATAAAGCCAAATTGGTTTGTAGGTATAAGAACCCCTTGGACCTTATCCAACGAAGAGGTATGGAAAAGAACCCATAGATTTGGAGGATATATATTTATTATAGGTGGAATACTTATTATACTTGCAGGCATTCTACCCCCACTTATAAATTTGATAGTTCTCATATTATCAATACTTCTTATGGCTTTTGGTACTATTCTTTATTCTTTTATCATTTATAAAAAATTAGAAAGAAAAAGAAAGGAGAAAAGGGAAAATGGAATCTTTAACTAAAAATTTACCCTTATTTTTACCCCTCATTATTGTACAGATAATTTTTCAAATCATTGCATTAATTGATTTAATAAAGAGAAACAAAGAAGAAATAAGATGGAAAAATAAGATTCTTTGGTTAATCATAATCTTTGTCTTTGGTATATTAGGACCCATTTTATACTTTATCTTTGGGAGAAAATCATGAATATAATTGAAACTTTCAATCTTTGCAAATATTATAAAAACAAAAAGGCATTAGATAATCTTAATTTAGAAGTACCAGAGGGAATAATCTTTGGATACTTAGGACCAAATGGGGCAGGAAAAACAACCACTATAAGACTATTATTGAATCTGGCAAAACCAACTAATGGTTACGCCATTATTATGGGAGAAAATATATTAAAGAGTAAAAAATACTTAAGTAAAATTGGATTTCTACCAGATGTACCCAATTTTTACAATTACTTCACAGCTAAGGAATATTTAGCAATATTGGCTGAGATATTAGGAGTAGATAAAAAAAGAGTGGATGAAGTATTGGAATTGGTTGATTTGAAAAATGAGAAGAAAAGAATTGGTACATTTTCAAGAGGCATGAAACAACGCCTTGGTATTGCTCAAACATTGCTCCATGATCCTAAACTTTTAATATTAGATGAACCCACATCAGCTCTTGACCCTCAAGGAAGAAAGGAAATCTTGGACCTCATTAAATCTCTAAAAGGCAGTAAAACCATATTTTTTTCAACCCACATTCTCTCGGATGTAGAAAAAATATGTGATAGAGTAGCTATAATAAAGGATGGAAAGCTTCTTCTTAATGAGAAGGTAGAGGAACTAAAAAAGAGATATGCTAAAAGAATGATAACTATTGAAGTAGACAACCAAGATATCCTATGGGAAAAGCTAAAAGATAAACCTTGGGTTATAAATATTGCGGTTCACAATAAAAGCTTATTATTAAATATCAAAGATATATCTATGGCACAGAAAGAAATTCCCAAAATTATTTCTGAGAATAATCTCTCCTTGATACATTTTGAATTTCTTGAGCCTACCATCGAAGACATCTTTTTTGAGGTGATATCATGATATGGAAATTAATGAAAAAGGAGTTAAAGGAGTTCTTAAAAACAGGAAAAATTTATGTTCTTCTTTTTTCTCTCCTATTCTTTGGAATTTCAAGTCCTATAATTGCTAAATTTACACCAGAAATAATAGAAAATCTTGTCAAAAATCAAGAAATGCAAGGCCTAATAATACAACTTCCTCCTCCTACTTGGAAAGATTCTTTCATACAGTTTTTCAAAAATTTAAATCAGATAGTATTTCTTATTATAGTTCTACTTTTCATAGGATGTATATCTGAAGAGAAAAATAAAAATACAGCAAGCATCTTTATTGCTTTAGGTATTGATAGAAAAAAATGGATATTTTCTAAATTTCTTTTTCAAATAATAATAACCTACTTCTTTCTATTAATTTCCTTCATAGCTTGTGCCTATTACACATATTTTCTTTTTTCAACATTTCCTATACAAAATTCAATCTCAGCTATGTTTTTATATTTCATCTATATATTTTTTATTTTATCACTTATTATCTTCTCGAGCTCCTTAGGGAACAATTTTATCCAATCAGCAGGCATTTTCTTAGGAATATTTATTATTTTTAACCTTCTTTCCATATTCCCTAATATGAATCCATACAATCCAATGTCTCTTTCTTCTTTACAAAATGAATGGATTTTGAAAGGTGTTATATGGAAGGATGCATTAAAAAATATAATTTTCACCCTCATATATTCTTTTATCTTATTAATATTAGGAGTAGTATCCTTTGAAAAACAAGAACTTTAAATGATATAATCTATCTTGCTATGATTGTAGGATTATTTAATGATTCCTTTCCTCCAGTAATAGATGGAGTAGCTATAACAGTTAAAAATTATGCGTATTGGATAAACAAGAAATATGGTTTGTCCTACGTAATTACTCCTGCATATCCTAAATATAAAGATAATGAAGAATTTGAAGTTATTAGATACTTTTCATTACCTCTCATATTTAGACCCCCATATAGACTTGGAATTCCTTTTTTAGACATTAATGCAATGAAAAAAATTGAGAAAATCCCCTTTGATATAATACATGCTCACTCCCCTTTTTCCACAGGAGTCTTAGGATTATATATAGCAAGAAAGAAAAAAATACCCATAGTAGCTACCTTTCATACAAAATACTATGATGATTTTAAAGAAGCTACTAAATCTGAACTCATAGCCCAAATAGCAGTAAAATTAATAGTAGAATTCTATAATCAAGTAGATGAAGTCTGGACAGTAAATTATTCTACAGCAGAGACTTTAAGATCTTATGGATTTAAGAAGAATATAAAAATAATGCCTAATGGAACTGATTTTATTCCCCCTGATAATCCTCAAGAATATAGAGAAAAAATAAATAAAATTCATAATTTAAAAGAAGATGAATTTTTATTTCTTTTTGTAGGACAAATGATAAAGCAGAAAAATATAGAGCTGTTATTGAAATCCTTCAAAATACTAAAAGAAAGGGGCTATCATTTTAAAGCCATTCTTATAGGAACAGGAAAGGACGAGAAATATTTCAAAGATTTAACCCATAAACTTAATCTTGAGGAGAATGTAATATTTACTGGAAAAATTTTAGACCGAGAACTTCTAAAAGCATACTATGCAAGGGCAGACCTCTTTACATTCCCATCCCTTTATGATACTTCAGCCATCGTACTACAAGAAGCTTCAGCCCTTAAATGTCCCTCCTTGGTAATTGAGAGTTCAAATATAGCAGAGGAAATTATAGATGGGTATAATGGCTTCTTATCTCAGAATGATCCATATATATATGCTGAGAAAATTTCCCAAATAATCTCTGATAGAAAAAGATTAAAATCTATTGGTGAAAATGCCCAGAAAACTCTTTATAAGCCATGGGAAAAAATTGTTGATGAAGTAGTAAAAAGATATAAAGAAATCTTAAACTCTAAAAAAGAGTATATAGGTTCCTCAATATAAAAAAATATTTTTTAATCCCATTAAAAAATTATATCATCTTATATAAAATTTTTAAATTTTTCATAATCTTTTATATTACTGCTCTATACATAATAAACTTGTAATAGATGATATTTTTTGCTATAAAAAAATTAATGTTTTACAAATTTCTAATTCCTAAGGAGGTTAAAGATGAAAAGAAATCAAGAAGTAAAAATAAAATTAGAAAAGGTTAGAAAATTCATGGAAGAAAATAAATTATCAGCCATGCTTATTAAGAAGCAACCAAATTTTTCATGGATAACAGCAGGGGGAGTTAACTTTGTAGGAATGGCTACAGAAATGGGAGTTACATCAGTATTAATTACTGAAAAAGATCAATTTGTAATAGCTAATAAAATTGAAGCACGAAGGATGAAAGATGAAGAAATAAGTGATATTGGCTTTGATGTCCTTGAATATGAATGGTATGAAGACAAAGAGATGGAGATAGTAAAAAATATAGTCAAAAAAGGAGAAATAGGATGCGATATATTTCTTCCTGATACCCAATTTGTAGAGAATTCTTTTAGAAAACTTCGCTTTGAACTTACAGAAGGAGAAATAGAAAGATATATATTCTTAGGAGAAACACTATCAAGAATTGTAGAAGAAGTACTAATGTATGAAACAAAACCTGGAGATAAAGAAATAGAGGTAGCAGGAAAAATATCTGCAAAATTATGGCAAGAAGAAATAGAACCTACCGCTTTTATGGTTTCATCTGATGAGAGAATTAAAAATTATAGGCATCCTATATCCAAAAATAAAAAAATAGAAAAGCACGTAATGGCTTCTGTAAATGCTCGATATAAAGGACTAATTGCTACTATTACTCGTATGGCATATTTTGGAAAATTACCAGAAAAATTGAAAAAGCAATATAAAGATAATGTAGAAATTGAATGTATCATGATAGCAGAAACTAAAATTGGAGAAGAAATGAGAGTACCAGTATTACGAGCTATAGAAGAGTATGAAAAAAGAGGATATAAAGATGAATGGAAATTGCATCATCAAGGAGGATCTATGGGATATTACCCCAGAGAGATAAGAGTAACTCCATCAACTACAGAGAAAATTTTAAAGAATCAAGCCTTTTGTTGGAACCCTTCTATTTCAGGAACCAAATCAGAAGATGGCTTTATTGTAACAGAAAAAGGCCCCCTTATGATTACAAAACCAATTATATTTCCTACTATAACTTTAGAAATAGAGGGAATAAAATTTATTAAGCCTGATATATTAGTTATTTCTTAATAAAGAAGGGAAGCCTTTAAAGCTTCCCTTCTTTTATATGGAATGGGGGTAGGTGACCGCTATACAATTCTTGATGTTAAATAGTTTACTATAGGAGATTCAATTTTTAAATACTCTAATTCTAAATTTTGAAAATCTTTATCATCCTTTTGCATCCTTTTTACCTCTCTATCCTTTGTTGTTGGTATT
>JAPYWU010000070.1 GCA_028276205.1 Dictyoglomaceae bacterium
TCAAACAGAAAAGGCAATAAAGCAATATAAAATGTTCACTCAAGATGAAAAGATTTTAGTTGCTGTTTCTGGAGGAAAGGATAGTTTAGCTTTATGGGATATTCTTATATCCTTAGGATATAAAGCTGATGGAATGTATATAGATCTTGGTATTGGTGAATATTCTGAAAAATCTAAAGAAAAGGTTAAAAAATATGCCAATAAAAAAGCTCTAAAATTACATATAATTTCACTAAAAGAGATTTATGGTCTCGGAATTGAAGAAATAGCAAAAAGAAATAAAAAAGTTCCATGCTCTACATGTGGAGTAATTAAAAGATATATAATGAATTTAACAGCAAGAGAATTAGGTTATAATGCGATAGCCACCGGCCATAACTTGGATGATGAAGCTGCAACTCTTCTTGGTAATATTCTACATTGGCAAATAGATTATTTAGAGGTTCAAGAACCTATTCATAAAGAAGAAGGATATTTTGTAAGAAAAGTGAAACCTCTATATAGACTAACAGAAATAGAAACATCCGCATACTGCATAATAAAAAAGATAGATTATATAATTGATGAATGCCCTATGTCTCATGATGCAAGATCTCTCATGTATAAAGAATCCCTTAATATTTTAGAAAACAAATCTCCCGGCACAAAAGAACATTTCTATTATGGTTTTTTAGAAAAGGGTATTAAATATATCAAAAGACAAGAAGAAAAAATAGAATTAAAAAATTGTCAAATCTGTGGAGAACCTACAACTAAGGATATATGCGTATTTTGCAAACAAATGGAAAAGGCTCACCTAAATTCCTTAGATATTAAAAATTCTATAGAAAGGCTCAAATCACAACAATAGATATGTTATCATTAAGTATATTATTATTCCAAATATAGCTTTTTATATCTAAGAATAATCCATCTTTTAATTTAATAGATATGATCAAATAAAAAATATCTTTTAACATATGATTTATATCATCCAGAGAAGGATATACGCCCTTCTCTGGATGAGTATGGTAAACTCCTAACATCTTTAAGCGGTTTTTCTCCATATCTCTAAATACATAAAGCTCATCTAAAGGATCTATTAAATAGCTATTATAAGGCGTTAAAGAAGCATTTTTTACCTTATAAACTTTCTCTATTATAAACTTATCTTCCTTTATAGTTCCTCCAAAGATACCACAAGCCTCTTTTGGATACTCATCAATACCATGATTAATCACAAACTTTAATTGATCTTTTGCCAAAATTATTTTCATTTATTTCCCCATCGCAGTCAAAACCTTAGGACAATAAGGATCAGGTTTTCTCAAATCTCCATTAATTATCCAAGATCTTGCATAACAACCACCCTCACAAAAATTCAATACTTTACAATCATAACAATAATTAGTTCTTTCTTTAAGCTCTTTATATAAAGGATTTTTTAATATATCATTGATTGCCTCTCTTAATGATTTCGTTCTAATCTCTGCTATAGGAATATCAATAACATCACAAATTAGTATATCTCCTGTAGGGGCAAGATCAATATAATCAAAAGCATGACATTTATCCACAAAAACATTTTTAGGAAGGTCTAAAAGTTTAAGAAAAGGTGCACACCAAATATTTACTTTATAGTATTCTTCTACTGCTTTAATCGATAATTCCTTTATGCTTTCTAAAATTCTTGATGAATCAAGATAAATATGAGTTTTCTTAGCTTCACCTGAAGGGATTACAGGAATAACACAAAGTTCCTTAGCAAGATTTTTCTTAGCAAAATCTACCATGTTAGGTAAATCTATATAATTAAACGTAGAAATAGAGAAAATTATAGAATAAGATATATCTAATTTGTTAAGTAGTTCTAATTTTTTCAATAAAATATCAAAGGTTCCTTTTCCCCTCATTTTTTCATAAATCTCTTTATTACTTCCATCAACAGAAACATAAACATAGATATCATTTTCCTTTATAAATTTTGCTTTTTCATAATCTAAAAGAAGAAGATTCGTATTTATAGAGACATTTAAATCTAATTTCTTAGCCTTAGCTATATAATCAAATAGTTCAGGGATTAATAGAGTCTCCCCTCCTGTAAAATCAATTTGAGTAAAATTTAATTCTTTCAATTCTTCTATTAATTTTAATCCTCTTTCTTTTGATATTTTTTTCTCCCAATTTCTTGCATGTACATAACAATGTGGACAATTCAAATTACATTTAGTGTCTAAAATCCAAATTATTTCGGTAAAGAAGATATCAACCTCCCTTTTTAAGATTTAAATTATTTATTTTAGAGTATTTAAAGTTTACAACCTATAATAAAATTTGTCAAAAAAAATGGTATCAGCTATTTAAAAAATAAATTTTCAGAGATTTATAAACCTCATCCTAAATAAATATTAAGAATACAATAATGTAACTAATAACATATTTATTTGACATAAAAAATTAATCTGTGATAATCTTAATACCAAGAAGCGTAGGGTAGGTAAAAAAGCCCGGACGAGTGTAAACAACATACTCTCCGGGCTTCTAAAATTTATCTTTATTAACACATGTTAATAGGGAGGAAACAATGATTAAAAAATCAAAATACATTATAATCTTTTTATTTATAACCCTTTTATTTTTATTCTATGCCCATGGATATAATTTACCTTGGTACAAGGACGCAACTTTTTATGAGATTTTCGTAAGATCTTTTGCTGATAGTGATGGGGACAAGGTGGGAGATTTAAAAGGATTAACTAATAAATTAGACTATCTAAAAGAACTTAATATAGATGGTATATGGTTAATGCCCATTTTTACGTCTGTAAGTTATCATGGATATGATGTAATTGACTATTATGATATTCATCCAGCATATGGAAATATGGAAGATTTTGAAGAATTAATTAAAGAAGCCCATAAGAAAAATATAAAAGTAATTATTGATTTAGTTGTAAATCATACCTCATCCCGTAATCCTTGGTTTATAAGTGCATCAAATTCTTATACCTCCCCATATAGAGATTATTATATTTGGAGTAATACAAAACCAAATTACAACTCTAATTTTTGGTACTATAAAAATACTGGTTATTACTATGCTTTCTTTTGGTCTGAAATGCCTGATCTAAATTTTGATAATCCAAAGGTAAGAGAAGAAGTCAAAAAAATAGCTAAATTTTGGCTTGAAAAAGGTGTAGACGGATTTAGACTTGATGCTGTAAAGCATATATATGACGATGATAATAAAAACATATCATGGTGGAAAGAGTTTTATGATTATTTAAAAGGTATTAAACCAGATGTATATCTTGTAGGGGAAGTCTGGGACAATGAGTATGTGATAGCAGAATACTATAAGTCACTTCCATCTCTTTTTAACTTTCCCCTTTCAGATAAAATTATGAATTCTGTAGCAAACCAAAGAGATTTAGGAATATGCGATTTTTTAGAAATGGAAAAAGAGATGTTTAAAGAAAATAATTCAGAATTTACAGATGCTACTTTTTTAAGAAATCATGATCAAGTTAGAGTAAGAACATCTTTCGGGGGTAGTATTGATAAAAGTCTACTTGCAGGTTCCATATATCTAACTCTTCCTGGAACTCCCTTTATATATTATGGTGAAGAAATAGGAATGGAGGGAGCAAAACCAGACGAATACATAAGAGAACCTTATAAATGGACCGACCAAATGAATTCCGAAGAACAAACCTATTGGATAAAGCCAAAATATAATATTCCCAACAATGGTATATCTTATGCTACAGAAAAATTAGATAAGAACAGTATATTTAACCACTATAAACTACTTCTTAAATTAAGGAAAGATTATAAGGCTTTATCTTTAGGAGAAATGAAAAAGATTAATCTGAATGATAAAAGTTTATTAGCATACCTTAGAGAAATGGATAATGAAAAAATATTAGTAATACATAATCTTAATAGGGTAGAAAATACGATAAGCTTAAACTTTAATTTTAAGAATATTCTCTATTCAAGAAATGCCAATATAAAAGATAATAAAATAATTTTAGGTCCCTTTAGTAGCATCATAATTGAAGTTCAATAATTTTTCCCAGATTTTACTATCTACCATATAGCCTGCTTTCTCATAAGCAATTAAAGCAGCTCCTACCGCTGGAGGAATTCTAAGAAGTACTACTTTACTTTTTTCTGCATACATTTTCATTTTTGATTGAATATACTCAGGAAGCCAACTTGCCCCCTTATATATGCTTCCTGCTAAAACTACAGGCGTTTCATCTTCCAACAAATCTAACTTTTGCATCAAATTATAAGCAGAAATTACTGTCTCATCTACAATTTTTTCTACAATTCTCCTTGCTACTTTATCCCCTCTTCTTACACACTCAAAAAGTAAAGGAGCAAGTCCTAAGGCTTTATGATATTCTTCAGAGTTATAATACAATCTTTTAGCAAGTTCATTATAGTCCTTTGCAGAAAAATACTTCAATACTTCATTTTCAAGGAGAGTTTTCTCCCCTCTGCCATCATAAGATCTAAAAGCATAGAATAACATCTCTTGTACTACAGATGAAGCACCTCCCCAATCTCCAAAAATATATCCTTCCCCAAAATATCTATATGATCTTCCATCCTTTGATCTTCCATATCCATTATTCCCTGTGCCCATTATTATAATCACACCCCAAAACTCCCTATTTCCAGCCCTTAAAGCAATAGGAGCATCATTTTCAATAACTAAATCCTTAGATATGTTTAACGATCTTGCTTCTTTCTCCAACATCTCAAAATCCTCTGGAAAATCCGCACCTGCAAGTCCAAAACATGCAAAATCAAATATAATATTTCCTATTTTTTCTTTAGCCTTATCTATAGCTAATAACCAATTTTTCTTTGCCTTTTCGATACCTATACCCTCATAATTTCCAGGACCAGATCTCCCAAATCCCACAATTTCTCCTTTTTCATTTAAAATAATAGCCTCTGTTTTTGTGCCTCCTGCATCCAATCCAAGAAAGTATTTCATATATTTCTCCCTAACTTAATTTTGGAAAATATTCTTTATTTTCTTCTATTAATCTATTAAGTACTTTTTCAGCAAGAGTAAATGAAGAGATTAAAGGGTGTTGCGCAAGAGCAAAAACAGCCTTTCTATATGAACCTTCCATAGCAGACTCTATTGTTAATCTCTCATATACTTTTACCGCCTGTATAATTCCTTTAACTTCAATAGGTAAATCTCCTATAATATATCTTTGAAATATATCATGCTTTATGTAAACAGGTATCTCTACCACTGAATCCTCTGGAAGATCCCTTATAACCCCATTATTCATAACATTTATTATCTGAAATCCTTCTTTCAAACCTAAAAGATGCATAATCAAATTAACAGCGGATGTTGAGTAATAGGCTCCGCCTCTTTTTGAAAGTTCCACTGGTTTAGTATCTACCTTAGGATCACTATATATTTTCAATAACTCTTCTTCTACTTTCATTACTTCTTCTGCCCTTTTGGGTTTATGTTTTAATTCTTCCACTTTTTCTTCTCTAAAAAAGTAATATCTCAGATAATAATTGGGGAATAAACTTAAAATATCTATAATTCTCTTTTCCTCTTCCGATACTTTCTCTTTTGCCATATTTAATAAATATTGAGTTTTATCTTCTCCTTTTATAAATATTCTTCTCACAAAACTTAAATGATTAAGACCAAAATAGTCTAAAAAAACATCTTCTAAGCTTACACCTGCTAAATCAGCAAAAAATTTCTGGAAATTTATAGGCACATTACATAAACCTATAGCCTTCACTTTTGTATATCTGAGAAGCATCTCTGTAATTATTCCAGAAGGATTAGTAAAATTGATAAACCAAGCTTTAGGAGCGTATTTTTCTACCTTTTTTGCTATATCATAAACCACTGGTATAGTTCTAAGGGCATTTGCAAATCCACCTGCCCCTGTAGTCTCTTGTCCTAAAAGATTAAATTCTAAAGGAATGGTTTCATCTAAGAGTCTTGCTTTATTTCCTCCAACCCTTATTTGATTTATTATAAAATCAGCACCTTCTAAATTTTCTTCCAAGTTTGTACTTTTTAAAAATTCAATTTCTGCTTTTGCTTTTTTAGCCATCCTTAAGAGAAAATCATACACAATATTTAATCTTTCAGTATTAATATCAACAAGAACTATTCTTAAAGGATGAACCTCTTGCCAAATATTAAAAAATCCTTCAATTAATTCCGGGGTATATGTACTACCCCCACCAATAACTACTACTTTCATTTTGGAATACCTCCAAGAATAATTATGCTTTTTCTAATTATAGTATATTTTTATGCTATTGTAAACTATGTTTACTATATGTTTACATAAACTCCTTTACGATTTTATTAAACATATCATAAGGATCTCTCTTCTTTTTATATAGAGGCTCGCCTTGTAATTGAGGAATAACATCTTCAAATGTTGGTCTCTCTTTTTTATAAATAACTCCTATAGGTATTCTTTCACCCCATTCAAGAGATTTTTCAAAAGCCAAGTGTATATTTGAAGGGTCATAATCTGGATCAAGTTTATATACTCTCTCTTTATACCATTGAAAAGTATTTACTTTATTAAAAGTTACACATGGCTGAAGAATATCTAAAAGAGCAAATCCTTTATGAAGTATGGCAAGTTTCATCATTTCTGTAAGATGATCTGGATCCCCAGAAAAGGACCTTGCAACAAAAGATGCCCCACTTGCAATAGCCAAGGATATAGGGTTTAAGGGTGGATAAGCTACTCCTAATGGCTGAACCTTTGTCTTCATTCCCATCTCGCTTGTAGGAGATGCTTGGCCTTTTGTTAGACCATATATTTGGTTATTATGTACAAAAACCTTTATATTTAAATTTCTTCTCATATTATGAATTAAATGATTTCCTCCTTCTCCATAGGTATTTCCATCTCCTGATTCACATATTACAATAAGATCTTTATTAGCTATCTTAGCCCCACAAGCAACTGGAATATCTCTTCCATGAAGTCCATTAAAAAGGTTGCATTTAAAATAGTGAGGCGCTTTTGCAGCTTGGCCGATACCAGAAATCATTAGTAACTTATAAGGTGGAATTTCAAGTTCAGCCAATGCCCTCTTTATACAATTTAAGATAGACCAATTTCCGCATCCTGGACACCATGCAGGCACCTGATTATTATCATAATCCTCTATCCTCACCCCATTATTTCCTTCACTCCCTTCATAATTTCTTCTACAAAAAATGGCATTCCATTATATTTCACAATACCTTTCTCCACTTTTACACATGCTTCTTTTCTTAT
>JAPYWU010000071.1 GCA_028276205.1 Dictyoglomaceae bacterium
TGCAATAAAAGATCCATCAGGATTTAGGCCTCTTTTTATGGGAAGACTTCAAGATGGAGGAGTTGTTTTTGCATCTGAGACATCAGCGTTAAAGGATTTACCAGTAACAGAAATTAGAGAATTGAATCCTGGTGAATGGGTTTTTTTCAGTAAGGATGGAAATATTTTTAATTATAGATCATTCCAAGATAGACCTTACAGATTTTGTTTGTTTGAATTTATATATTTTTCAAGGCCAGATAGTCTCTACGATGATAGAACAGTTTATTATTATAGGAAACAAATGGGAAGAATATTAGCAAAAGAAGCTCCTGTCTCTGCAGATTGGGTTGTTCCTGTTCCTGATTCAGGTATTCCTGCTGCTATTGGGTATAGTGAGGAATCAGGGATACCTCTACAGATGCTTCTCATGAGAAGTCATTATGTGGGTAGAACATTTATACAACCAAGACAAAAGGAAAGAGAATTAGCAGTAAGAATGAAATTTTTGTTCGTTAGCGATTTGATTAAAGGAAAAAAAATAGTCCTTGTAGATGACTCTTTGGTGAGAGGTACGACTGCTAAAATCCTTGCTGAGAAATTTAGGGAAGAAGGTGCTAAAGAAGTACATCTTAGACTTTCATCACCCCCTCTTATTTCTCCTTGTCATTATGGAGTGGATATACCTAATACAAAAGAATTAATAAGTTACCATTACTCTCCTGAGGAGATTGCGCGACTTTTGGGTTTTGATTCTGTTGCTTTTTTAAGTATAGAGGGTTTAGTTAGTATACTACCAGAAAGGGGTTATTGTGGAGAATGTTTCGGAAGAAAAATAGTAAGCAAAGAGAAAAAATTACTTATAGTCTAAGTGGGGTTAATATTTCAAAGGTTGAAAAAGCATTACAAGAGGTTAGAAAGGATATAGAATCTACTCATCAGTCATATGTATTGCCTTATTGGAACGGTTTTTCTAGTGTTTTGGAATTTGATTTAAAGCAATTTAAAAATCCTTTATTCTTACTTAGTACTGATGGGGTAGGTACTAAGTTAAGTCTTGCAATTAAATATCGCAAGCTTTCAGGTATAGGTTTTGATTTAGTGGCTATGAATGTTAACGATATTCTTACCTCTGGTGGTAAACCTTTAGCTTTTTTAGATTATTTTGGTGGATCAAAAATTGATCCAGAGGTCTATAAAGAAATTTTGAAGAGTATTTCGTTAGCTTGTAAGGAAGCAAATTGTAGTTTGGTTGGTGGGGAAACTGCTGAGATGCCGGGCATATATAGAGGTAAGGAAATTGATTTAGTAGGTTTTGTATTCGGAGTTGTAGAAAAAGATAATTTGCTTCCTAAAAAAGATAAAATGAAGGATGGGAATATTTTAATTGGGGTAACATCTTCTGGATTTCATAGTAATGGTTATTCTTTGATAAGGTATATTTTAAAGAAAAAGAGAATATCTTTGAAAAAAGATATAGATGGCCATAATCTGTTAGAGGAGTTACTAAAACCGACAAAAATATATTCTACTAAAATTTTACCACTCTTAGAGAGATACAGAGAGGATATTCTTGGTATTGCCCATATTACAGGTGGAGGAATTGTAGGTAATCTGCCGAGAATTCTTCCCGATAATTTAACTGCTATCATTGAATCTTCTTGGGATATTCCATGGATATTTAAATTTTTTATAAGGAAGGGAAATATAAGTATAAAGGAGGCTTTTAGGGTTTTCAATATGGGAATTGGTCTAATTCTTGTAGTCTCTGATAATGAAGAAAGGATACTGAAAGATTTAGATTCTATGGGTGAAAAGAGCTATATTATAGGATCATTAAAATCTGGGAAAGGTGGCGTAAAAATTGAATGGAAAAGAAAAGACTTGGAGTTTTAGTCTCAGGTAGGGGTTCAAATTTACAAGCTCTTATTGATGCTTCAAAAAAGGATGATTATCCAGCAAAGGTGGTAGTTGTTGTTAGTAATAATCCAGAAGCTTATGCTATTGAGAGAGCTAAAAAGGAGAATATTCCTGTTTATATTGTAAAAAGGGAAGATTATAAGTCTAAAAAGGAGTATGAAGAAAAAATAAGAGAAATTCTTATTGAATATAAAGTAGATTTGGTGGTATTAGCAGGATATATGAAAATTATAGGTAAGACCCTTCTTGATGCTTTTCCATGGAAAATTATTAATATCCATCCATCTCTTCTTCCATCTTTTCCAGGATTAGAAGCTCAGAAAAAAGCATGGGAATATGGGGTGAAAATAAGTGGATGTACTGTTCATTTTGTGGATGAGGGTATAGATTCAGGCCCAATAATAGGTCAAAGAGCAGTGCCTGTGTATGATGATGATACTCCAGAAACTTTAGCTGATAGAATATTGCAGGAGGAACATAAGTTGATAGTAGAATCAGTCAAAAAAATTTTAACTGAAGAATATGAGATAGTAGGAAGAAGGGTAGTATTTAAGAAGAAGGGGGCTGAAAATATATGAAAGTGATGGTTATTGGAAGTGGTGGGAGAGAACATGCCATATGTTGGAAATTAGCTCAAGATAGAAGGATTGAAAAAATTTATGCTCTTCCTGGTAATGCTGGTATTAGTAGTTTAGCAGAATGTGTACCTATAAAATCTGAAAATATAGATGAGATTGTAAATTTTGCTAAAGAAAAGAAAGTTGATTGGACTATCGTAGGGCCTGAAATGCCTCTTTCTATGGGTATTGTAGATAGATTTTTAGAGGAAGGTTTAAGTATATGGGGACCTACTAAAAATCTTGCAATGCTTGAGGCAAGTAAGGCTTTTGCTAAGAAAATTATGGAGAAAGCAAAAATACCTACTGCAGATTTTAAAATTTTTGATGATTTTGAACTTGCTAAAAGTTTTGTAGAGAAAGAGGATTATCCTTTAGTAATTAAGGCTGATGGTTTGGCTGCTGGTAAGGGTGTTTTTATTGTTAACTCTCAAAATGAGGCTGTAGAAGTTTTAGGTAAGTTATTAAAGGAGGGTATTTTAGGAGAAGCTGGAAAGAGAGTAGTGATTGAAAAGTTCCTTGAAGGTAAGGAATTTTCTCTTATAGTGGCTATTAAAGATGGAGAAATTTATGTGCTTCCCCCAGCTCAAGACTATAAAAGAGTGGGAGAAGGAAACACTGGTCCCAATACTGGTGGTATGGGGTCTTATGCACCTGTGCCATGGATTAACAGTGATTTAATAGAGAAATGTCTAAAATTGATATTTAAACCATTGTTATCTGAACTTGAAAAGAATAATTTAAAATATGAAGGATTTCTTTATGGGGGATTGATTTTAGTTAATAATGAGCCATATGTTTTGGAATTTAATGTTAGGCTTGGAGATCCAGAAGCTCAAGTTATTCTTCCTATTATTGGGTTTTCTTTATTGGATCTTAAGGACGGTAAAAACATTAAAGTATATGATGAGAAGGAATATTCTGAAAAGAAGGCTGTATGTGTTGTACTTGCATCTAAGGGATATCCAGAAAAGTATGAGGTTGGAAAAGAAATTAATATAAAAGAGACAAAAGAAACAATAATTTTTCATGCAGGAACTTCCTTTAGAGATGGTAAATTAGTTACTTCTGGTGGAAGAGTTTTAAATGTAGTAGGTTTAGGTAAATCTTTTAAGGAGGCAAGGGAGAAGGTCTATAAAGATATACAAAATATCTTTTTTGAGAATATGTATTATAGGAAAGATATTGCTTTGGAAGTGGAAGATATGTAATTTTCACAAAAATTTTTCATAAAATTATTGACATAGGGGGTTGATTGTATTATATTTAGCGTTGAACAAAATTTTTGAGGAAAGGGGTAAAAGGAAGAAGAGATGTTAGGACCGCATTTAGTTTTAGATTTATATGGCTGTCCCAAAGAAAAGTTAGAAGATGTGCAATATATCTATGATCTATTAGATGAACTGCCTGATATGATAGGTATGCAAAAGATTATGCCACCATATGTAATGAGATATGTACCTGAGGATGATCCCTTAGATTGGGGTATCTCAGGAGTAGTACTTATTGCAGAAAGCCATATTGCTATACATACATGGCCAGATTTAAACTATGCAAGTGTTGATATCTTTTCATGCAAGACATTCAATATTGATAGGGCTAAAGAAATAATTGAGGAAAAACTTTCACCCGAAAGATCAGATTGGGAGATATTGGTGAGAGGCAGAGATTTTCCAGTCAATCTCTTAAAAAGAGGAAAAAATGGATCAGTATAGACCCCTTCCTGCTTTTGGTGGACTTTCATCTATTTCTATTGAAGATTCAAAAGTTGTTATTGTTCCTTTTCCTTTGGAAATTACAACTACATATAAAAAGGGGACCCGTGAGGGTCCCCTATCTATTTTATTAGCCTCATATAATCTTGAGCTATATGATGAAGAGATTGATGATATTCCTGCTGAAATAGGTATATATACTTTTCCTGACTTTTTTCTTCCTTTAGGGGATTTAAGGAAAAGTTTGTTAAATATTGAGATGATAGTTAAAAATATTCTTGAAAAAAATAAATTTCCTATATTTTTAGGTGGAGAACATACAATAACAAAAGGAATTTTAAGGGCTTATCTTAGTATGGGTTATAATTTTTCTGTTCTTCATTTTGATGCCCATTCAGACCTTAGAGAAGAGTATGAAGGTACTGAAGATAGTCATGCATGTGCATTAAGAGAAGCTTCAGAGAAGCTAAATATCGTTCAGGTAGGTATAAGAAGTTTAAGTAAAGAAGAGAGAGAATATATTAAAGGGAAAGCAAATATTAAAGTTTTTTGGGATTTTGATATTCATACGAAGGATTTTGATAACGTGATTAGAGATATATTAACGAGTGTTAAAGAGGAAAATGTCTATATTACCTTTGATTTTGATGTATTTAATCCTTCCGAAATGCCAGCTACTGGTACCCCTGAACCTGGAGGATTATCTTGGTATGAAGTGCTTAGTATATTAAGGGAAGTATTTAAAAATAAGAAGATAATAGGAATGGATTTTGTAGAATTTTCTCCAATCCCGGGGCTTGTCTATCCAGATTATTTGGCAGCAAGACTTATTTATAAAATAATAGGATATCATAAAAAACATAATATAGTAAAAAATGGATAAAAAGCGTATTGCATTAGTGTTTGGAACAAGACCAGAAGCCATAAAAATGGCTCCTGTCGCATATGCTTTAAAGAATGTTGAGCTTTTTGAACTCCAGATTGTCCTTACTGCTCAACACAGAGAGCTTTTAGATCAAGTTATGGAAATTTTTAAATTGAAAGCTGATTACGATTTAAATATAATGCAGGAGAAACAAACTCTTACTCAAATAACTGTAAGGGTACTTGAGGGATTAGAAAGAATATGGCAAAAAGATACTCCCGATATGGTTTTAGTACATGGTGATACGACTACAACATTTGCAGCCAGTTTAGCCGCTTTTTATAAAAAGATACCCATTGGACATGTAGAAGCTGGTTTAAGAACTTATGATAAATATCAGCCATATCCTGAAGAAATGAACAGACATCTTACGGGTGTACTTTCTGATTTACACTTCGCTCCAACAAGGAGAGCAAAAGAAAATTTATTAAAAGAAAATGTACCATCTGATAATGTCTTTGTAACTGGAAATACGGTGATTGATGCTCTTTTATTTGTATATAATACTCTTGATAAATTTGATATTAATCTTCCTGTAGAAATTCCAAAAGAGAAATATATTTTAGTTACTTCTCATAGAAGAGAAAACTGGGGAAAACCTTTGGAAAACATTGCCTTAGCGTTGAAAGAAATTTTGGATGAATTTGAAGATCTTTATATTGTTTATCCTGTACATCCAAATCCTATTATAAGAGATACTGTAAATTCCATATTAGGTAATGAGAAGAGAGCTATTCTTATATCTCCTGTAGATTATGTAACTATGGTATATCTAATAGCAAATTGCAAGTTAGTTCTTACAGATTCGGGTGGTCTTCAAGAGGAAGCTCCATCTTTAGGAAAGCCTGTATTGGTTTTAAGAGGGGTTACTGAGAGACCTGAAGCAGTTGAGGCAGGTACAGTGAAGATAATAGGAACTGATAGGCAAAGAATAGTAGAAGAGGTTAGAAAATTATTATTAGATAAAGACGAGTATAATAAAATGGCAAAAGCTCTAAATCCTTATGGAGATGGAAAGGCAAGTGAAAGAATAAGAGATATTCTTATTTATTATTTTGGATTTAGCTCCTCTCTCCCAATAGAATTTAATCCATACAATTCATGAGACATTATTTAGATTTTATATTAGATTTTATATTTCCCTCAAAATGTATCTTATGTGGTAGATATGGATTAGGTTATGTTTGTCCAGAATGTTTTAGTAAATTTAAAATTCCCGATAAATATTGCAAGTTTTGTGGAAGACCTCTTACAGGTATTTCAGAAATCTGTTATAATTGTAATAAAGAGAATCCTATATGGGATGGATTTGAATTTTTAGGATATTATGATGATATGTGGGAGACAATAATTAAAAACCTCAAGTTTAGAAATAAACCTAATGTGGCTAAATTTATAGCAGATCTTGCTAAGGATAAAATCTTAAATAAGAAATGGGATATTGATTTTATTACCTATGTACCTTTGAGTAGTAAAAGAATTGTGGAGAGAGGTTATAATCAATCGGAATATTTAGCTTATTTTTTAAGCAAAAGTCTTAAAAAGCCATATGGCCCTCTTTTATCATTAAATAAGGATATAAAACCCCAAAAGACACTTAGTTTAAAGGAAAGGAAGGAAAATGTTAAAGGGGCATTTAGTTTAAAAGAAGAGGTAAAAGATCTACCTTATAGAAATATTTTAATTGTTGATGACGTCTATACAACTGGAGCTACATTGAGGGAGTGTGTTTATACCTTAAAAAATAATATAAAATCTTTGGATAAAATTTATATATTTGTAGCTGTAAGAGCCCTTTTATAAAATTTTCAAGGAGGTTGGATTATGCAAATTAACTTTTCAAGTAAAAATGTACCTATATCTCCTACTTTGCAAGAATATGCTGAGAAAAAACTTTCAAAACTGTCTCGCTTTTTTGATAACATCGAAAATATAGAGGTTATTTTTTC
>JAPYWU010000072.1 GCA_028276205.1 Dictyoglomaceae bacterium
TTTTTCCTCCGAAAATTCTCCCTTTTCATCTACTAAATTTTTTGCAAAAACCGCCTGTAACTGAGCAATTTTTTCTTCAAGAGTCATCTTTTTAATTAGTTCTTTAACCTTTTTACTTAACTCTTTGTCTTCCATGATAATACCTCCTTATAAACAAACGTTTTTATCTTAAATATTATAAACTAATAGGATTAAAAAATCAAAAAGAATTACTAATTTAAAAAAACTATAATATATGTTATTATTATTAGGACTACATTGTTATGGAGGTAACCATGGATAAGAATGTAAAATTTAAAGTGATAACTGACACTACGTCTGATATACCTACAGAGATAGGAAAAGAGCTTAATATTAATATAATTCCTTACTACATTCATATGGATGGAAAATCTTATGAAGAAAATGTTGATATTCAACCTGAGGATGTTTGGGAATATCTAAAAAAGGCGCCAGAAAATAACCTTCCTAAAACAGCATGTCCCGGAGTTGGTGAATACTATGAGGCATTTAAAAAAATTTTAGAAGAAGGTCTTTCTGTTTTAAGCATACACTTAACATCATGGGGAAGTGGTGCCTTTCAATCAGCAAGTATGGCAAAATCCATATTAAAAGAGGAAAATCCAAATTATGAAATAGAAGTCATAGATTCTAAAAGCGTTTCATTAGGTACTGGATTTATGGCTATAGAAGCTGCTCGAGCTGCATTAAAAGGATTATCTCTGAAAGAAGCAGTAGAACATATTCAAAAAATAAGAGATAATTTATTCCATGCCTTCACTAATGAAACATTAAAATATCTTGCAGCAGGTGGAAGAATAGGAAAAGCAAAGTTTCTTTTGGCAGAAATTTTTAACATTAATCCCATAATTTCAATTGATAAAGAAGGGGTTCTTTTTGCTTTAGATAAAGCCAGAGGAAGGCTTAATGCCTATCAAAAAATTATATCTCATATGCAAGATTTTTTTAAAGACAAAATTAGTTTGAACATAGGATTACTCCATGCAAATGCATGGGAAGAGATACAAAAATTAAAAGAAGAGATTGTTAAACATTTTGAAATAAAAGAGGTGCTTATTAATAAATTATCAGCAGCTCTAAGTGTACATTCTGGACCTGGTACTGTAGGTTTAATCGCTTATCCATCATCTCTGTCTATAAAGTAAATTTGACAAAAACTATAATCTAATTTAAAATTGACGACAAGGTATTACCTTCGGGGCAGGGTGAGGGAAGAGATAAATCTCTTCCCAATTCCCGACCGGCAGTGATGGTATCTCTAAAAGAGATACCTAAGCCTGCGAGCAAGCCTTTGGGCTTGCAGACCTGGTGAAAATCCAGGGCCGACGGTATAGTCCGGATGGGAGAAGGTAATTTATTTATTTGTAAAAAAGCCCTGGGGGTATTTACCTCCAGGGCTTTTTTTTTAATACTAAAAAAGGAGGTTGATGAAATGACCACCAAAAAGCTTACGACAATTTCCATCTTAACAGCCTTATCTATTATCTTATCAATAACAATTTATTTCCCCATTCTTCCTCAAGCTCCCTATTTACTATATGATCCCGGAGATATTCCTTTATTATTAATAGCTTTGTACTATGGAATTTCGGAAGGTATACTAACAACTATTATTGTGGCAATTTTGATGGCTATATTCACAGGCCAAGGCGGACCTATAGGAGCTTTTATGCATTTTTTAGCAACAGGCACCTTAATAACAGTAGCTGGTATATTATACAGAAAAACAAAAAATAAAATTTTATCTTTGTTATTTGGAACAATAAGTATGGCCATGGTAATGGCAATTGCAAATCTGATCCTGACACCTATCTACTTAGGGGTACCGAGAAGTAGTATTATTCCATTAATTATTCCAGTAATAATTCCTTTCAATTTAATTAAAGCGGGTATTAATTCAATTATTGCTTATCTTATTTCCTCAATAAATACATTATCTAATTATCTATTGGAGAAGAAGGAATAGAAGTAAACAAGGATAAGAGTATTAGAAAAGCTCCAATAAACTGAATAAGAGATAAGGATTCTTTTAATATAAAAAAGGCAAAAATAGTGGCAAAGACAGGCTCTAAGTTATATATTAAGGCTGATTTCGTAGGGGTAAGATACTTTTGACCTATAAGTTGAAGTGTAAGGGTAAGAGAAGTAGCAATAGTGCCTAAGTAAAGAACAGGAATAAAAGATATAAAAATATTTCTTAAAGGGAGACTTTCTGGTTCAAAAAAAATATGGAACAATAATGCTAAAAGCATTGTTATAATGAGTTCAGAAAAGACGAGATCTAAAACTTCTTTTTTATGAACTACATATGCAATATAGACAATTTGAATAGCGTAAAGTAATGCACAGATAAAAACCAGAAAGTCTCCCCAATTTATATAACCAATTTGTGTAAAATCAACTGTAAGCATAGTTAACCCTAAAAATCCTATAAAAACAGAAAGCCACAGTCTAATACTGATTTTACTTCCCAAAAATATTCTTTCAAAAAATGGAACCATTAAAACAGAAAGCCCAGTTATAAAAGCACCTTTAGTGGCAGTTGTAGATCTTAATCCAAAAGTTTGAAAAGCTATAGCTAAAAAATTTATAATTCCTAATATTGATCCTGCCCAATTTATTCTTAATGGAATCCCTTTAACTATGAAATAAATACCTAAAAATAAACTCCCCAAAAAGAATCTTTCAAATAAAAGGAAAAAAGGGGTAAGATATTTTAAGGATATCTTCGTCAAAGAAAAGGTACTTCCCCATATTAAAGTTACAAAAATTAAAATTAATATACCCTTAAGTTCCAATTTTTTCATCATACAGCAGAATTATATCATAATGATTTACAAATAAGTATATTTGGGTTAAGATATGATAAAAGGTCAATCAAAAAGAGGTGAAATATCATGATGGTTGAGGTTTATATAGCAGGACTAAGTTTAGATCCTCAAACCAATCAGTTCGTTGTGCTCTTAAGAGAAAAACCAGAAGGAAAAAGATTCCTCCCAATATGGATAGGTCCTTTTGAAGCTAATGCTATTGCTATTGCATTAGAAAAAATAGATATAGGGAGACCTCTTACCCATGACCTTCTAAAAAATATAATTGAATCTTTAAATGCTAAAGTAGATAAAGTTTACATACATTCCTTAAAAGAAAATACGTTTTATGCAACAATCTTCTTAAATATAAACGATAAAATATTAGAAATTGATTCCAGACCTTCTGATGCTATGGCTCTTGCTTTAAGAACTCAATCTCCTATTTATGTAGATTCCCAAATATTAGAAGAAGCTGGGTTCGTAGAGGAATATAATGCAGAAGAAGAATTAACAAAGCTATTAAGAGATTTAAATCCAGAGGAATTCAAAAAACAATAAGAAGGAGGTTACATAATAATGCCTTTCTCTCTCATCAGTGTTTATGATAAGACTGGAATTGAGAATCTTTGTCTTGAACTAACTAACCATGGATATCAGATTATTGCGACTTCTTCCACTGCTAAATATCTAAGAGAGAAAGGATTTGAAGTAAAAGAAGTATCTGAATACACAGGTTTCAAAGAATTAATTGGTGGAAGAGTTAAAACCCTTCATCCTAAAATATTTGCAGGAATTTTAGCAAGAAGAGATAAAAAAGAGGATATAGAAGAACTACAGAAAGAAAATATTCCTTTAATAGATATTGTTGTTTGCAATCTTTATCCTTTTGCAAAAGTTATTTCTAAAAAAGATGTATCTTTAGAAGAAGCATTAGAGAACATTGATATCGGAGGTGTAAGTCTTCTAAGAGCAGCTGCAAAAAACTTTCCATATGTTCTTGTAGTCCCATCTCCTGAAGATTACGAGAAAGTAATTCAATATTTAAGGGAAAATAGAGATGATATTGAATTTAGAAGAGAGATGGCTATTAAAGCCTTTTCTATTACCTCTATTTATGATCAAACTATATCCTCTTATTTATCTCAAGAATTCTATGAAAATATAAATCTAAATTTAAGCAAGAAATTAGATTTAAGATATGGAGAAAACCCTCAACAAAAAGCAGGATTTTATACTTTACCTTATCAAGAAATTCCTTTCGAGAAACTTCAAGGGAAAGAACTATCCTATAATAATCTTTTAGATATGGACTCTGCTTGGAATTTAGTTAAAGAATTTACAGAACCTACTGTAGCAATTATTAAGCATAACAATCCTTGTGGCGTAGCTTCTGATAATGACCCTACTAAAGCCTTTTTAAAAGCCCTTGAAAGTGACCCTGTATCTGCATATGGTGGAATTATAGCATGTAACTTTATTTTAGATGAAAATACAGCAAAAGAGATAACAAAATCTTTCTTTGAGGTTATAGTAGTACCTGGTATTACAGAAGAAGCTAAAAATATTCTTTCCACTAAAAAGAATTTAAGAGTTTTAATATATAAAGAAAATATTCCTGAGAATCCCTTTGAAATAAGATCTTTAAGGAGAGGATTTTTAATTCAAACCTTCAATAATGTATTGATGAATAATTATGAAGTAAAAACCTCTCTAAAACCAGATGAAAAGGATATGGAAGAATTACTTTTTGCTTTAAAAGTTGTAAAACATGTCAAATCAAATGCTATTGTGGTTAGTAAAAACAAACAAACCTTGGGAATTGGGGCAGGACAAATGAATAGAGTAAATTCAGTAAAAATAGCACTGGAACAAGCAGGAGAAAAGGCAAAAGGGGCTTATCTTGCATCTGATGCTTTCTTTCCCTTTCCAGATTCTATAACTCTCGCAGCCCAATACGGAATAAAGGCTGTAATTCAACCATCAGGATCTATAAGAGATGAGGAAGTAATAAAAGAAGCAGAGAAAAATGGTATCATATTAGTTATGATCGATATCAGACATTTTAGACATTGAACCAAATAGAAGAGATTTTTAAAATCCTCTTTGATAGATATGGGCCTCAATATTGGTGGCCTGCGGAGACTCCCTTTGAAGTAATAGTAGGAGCTATTCTTACTCAGGCCACCAATTGGAATAATGTGGAAAAAGCTATCAATAACTTAAAAAAACATAATCTTCTTGATCCTTATAGTATTCACAATATCTCTGAAAAGGATTTATCAAATCTTATTAAACCATGTGGCTTTTATAAAATAAAAGCAAAAAGACTTAAAAGTTTTATAGAGGTTTTTATTAATAAATTTGATGGAAATATATCCAAAATGAATATTTATCCTACATCCTATCTAAGAAAAGAACTCCTAAAAATAAATGGTATAGGTATGGAGACTGCAGATTCTATTTTATTATATGCCTTAAATAGACCTGTTTTCGTAATTGACAACTATACTAAAAGATTATTTTATTGCCTTGGACTTGGTGACTATAAATTACCCTATGAGAAATGGCAACAAATTTTCCACAATTTTTTATTCCCAATTTACCAACTATATCAGGAATATCACGCCTTGATTGTAGAACATGGTAAAAGAAAATGTAGAAGATGTAATGATAAATGCTTTCTTAAAAAGGCTTTATATTTAAACCTTACTTTTGGATAATAGCTTTCTCTAAAGGTTCCTTTTTTACTTCTCTTAAAGATAATTCTTTCATGACTTTTATAAAAATTGTTTCCACATAATTATCAGGGATATCACCTACAAGAAGATAATATTTATTATCTTTCTTCCAAATTATAGATTTCCACAGAATATTAGATGCAAAAAATACCTGAGTACCATCAATAATAATAGGTTGTCCAGTAGGTCTAAAAGGAATATTGCCCTCGAAAAGAGACAAATCAAGAACTCCATCTGAATATTTATAATAATGGGTTATTTTATCATTATCTTCTAATATGGAATAAAATTTAATAAGCATATATCCTAAAGGAAGTTCAAAAGGTGCTTTGGCATTATTAATTTTTTCCTCAACCAATTTACTCTCCTCTATTTTTGTATTCTTATTTCTTATAAAGTCAAGATTAAAAAGATTCTCAGAGAACTTAGGATTAAAATCAATCTCTATAAACATAGTTCTTCCTACAATTTTTCCATCACTATTATACTTATCAGTCCTCAAAGATATATATTTCTCACTATCTATCCACATTTTACTTATAAGTTTCTTAGTATATTTAGAAGTAAAGAGAATAACATATACCTTCCTGCCCAAAAAGACTTCTTCCTTATCTATAGTAACAATATAATTTTGCCTTATTAATTTTATTTGTCGTTCTATCTCATCTTTAGTTCTTATAATAAAAGATGAAGGAGAAATTCTTATTACATTAATCTTAGGGTCAAAATCATATTGATATTTTCCATTATCTAAAACTACTCTACCCAAAAGAAAGGGAGGAGATAAATAATCTTTTCTAAAAAGGTAATTACCATTAGAATAAACCTTAGCAACACTTGTTTTCTCAAAATTAGGATCATCAAATAATATAGAAACTTCTATGCCTGAAAATGGTACTATACCATTATTTTTTTCAAAATTTCTAATAATTTCAAAAGAATCTTCAGCAAAAATAGTTGTGATGTAAAAGAGGCTTATAAACAGTACAATTGCCCTTTTCATTACTCATTTTCCGCTATACTGATAAAGTACAAGATCAACCAATGTATTTTCGTTTATTGAAGTGCTCATTTTTCCATGAAAGTTATAATAACTGTATATGTCTTTATCAAAACTCTGGGATTTAAAATAATTCTGAGCAAAAAAGATAATTGCGCCAAAAAAAGCAACAAAACCAAGAATTAGAAGAAATTTTCTGAATGTACTCTTTGAAATATCACCCTTTTCTAAAGCATATTTTACCCAGATTTTATCTGATAATTCCTCAGAAGGTTCAATTTCAGGAAGTTCATGGATTAATTTTACTATTTTCTCCATCATTTCTAATTCTCTTCTACAATCAGAACAAATTAAAAGATGGCCTTCCAAATCTCTCCTTTTATCTGAAGAGATTTCACCATCAATATATGATGATATCAATCTTTTAGCC
>JAPYWU010000073.1 GCA_028276205.1 Dictyoglomaceae bacterium
TTTTTGGCTGTAGCTATGGTTATTTCTTTTTTGAGAAATAATATGGTAAAGAAGATAGTTTTAACAAGACCAGTAGTTGAAGCCGGTGAAAAGCTTGGTTTTCTCCCTGGGGATATACAACAGAAAGTAGATCCATATGTTAGACCTTTATATGATTTTTTAGAAGAGCTTTTAGGGCAAGAAAGGCTTTTAAAATATATAGAGAGAAATATAATAGAGATAGTTCCATTAGCATATATGAGAGGACGGACCTTTAAAGATTCTTTTGTGCTTCTTGATGAGGCACAAAATACTACTCCAATTCAGATGAAGATGTTTCTAACAAGATTTGGATTTGGAAGTAAGATGGTTGTTACAGGTGATGTTACTCAAACGGATCTTGAGACTAATAAAATGTCTGGTCTTATACATGCTTGGAAAATTTTACAAGGAATCAAGGGTATTGCTTTTGTGGAACTCACAGAAGAAGATGTAGTTAGACATGATATTGTGAAAGAGATAATTAAAGCTTATGAAAAATGGGAGAAAAAAATTAAATGAGTGTAAATGTATTTGATTTAAAGAATAAAATTAATAAGAAAGACCTTGATAAAATAAAAGACTTTATAAGAGAGGTTTTTAAAAAGAAGGGTTTTTTGCCTAATAAATATGATTTATCTATTGTGATAGTTGATGATGAAAAAATTAAAGAACTTAATAGTAAATACAGAGGAAAGGATATGCCAACAGATGTTTTATCATTTTCCTTAGGAAAAGATCCAAAGGGTAGAGTAATTGGTGAAATATATATCTCTTTTGATACTGCGTCAAAACAGGCGATAGAAAATAATAAAGATTTACTAGATGAAATAGCATTTTTAAGCCTTCATGGCACTTTACATATTCTTGGTTATGATCATGAAGAAGAAAAAGATTTTGAAGAAATGGAAAGAGAAACCTTAAAGTTAATAAGCCTTTGGAAAAAATGAAAAATAGAAATCTGAAGGAAAGCTTCTCTAAAGCAATAGATGGTTTTGTATTTGGGGTTAAATATGAAAGGAATATTAAAATTCAGATATCAATTACAGTTTTATTAATTCTCATAATGCTTTATTTTCATTTTAGCTTGAATGATATACTAATTGTATTATTATGGATTGGACTAGTTATAAGTGCTGAATATATGAATACAGCTATAGAAAAAGCTATGGACTTTATAAATAATAGTTATTCTCCTCAAATAAAAATAGTAAAGGACTTGTCAGCATCAGCGGTCTTTATACTGGCACTTTTAGCTTTTGTTTCAGGTATTTTAATATTTATGAAATATATAAAAATTTTTAGACTTCAATAAAAGGGGTGTGAGGAAAAGCTGGAATATCTTACGTTATTAATTTTACTATTTCTTTCTGCCTTTCTCTCTGCTTTAGAGACATCTCTTCTTTCATCACCTAAGATTCGCCTTCACCATTTAGCAGAGAATGGTGATAAAAGAGCAAAAAAATTGATAAAGTTAATGGGAGACCCTCAAAAAGTCTTAAGTACAATTCTTATTGCTAATAATCTTGTAAATATTTTGATTTCTTCTATCGCTACGAAAATAGCTCTAAGCATAACTCAAAATTTTGGTATAGCTATTGCCACAGGTGTTTCTACCTTCTTTATAGTAATTTTTGGAGAAGTAATCCCAAAATCTTTAGGATTGAGATATAAAGAAAGATATGCTTTGTCTGTACTTAATTTATTTTATCCCATATATTTATTGATGCTTCCTATTACTAATTTTGTACTGATTTTTAGTAGTCTTTTTTATAAAATAATTGGTGGAAGCCAAGAAAAGATTTCACCCTTTGCTACAATAGATGAATTTATAACCTTGGTAAATGTGGGTGAGAAAGAGGGAATAATAGAAAAAGAAGAAAAGGAATTAATAAATAATGTCCTTGAGTTTACAGATACTGAAGTACATGAAGTTATGGTACCAAGAATAGATATGGTATGTATAAGTTCTGATGCTTCCTTAAAGGAGGCATGGAAGAAAATAATTGAAGAAGGTCATTCAAGGTTACCAGTATATGAAGGAAGTATAGATAATATTATAGGTATTGTACATGCTAAAGATATTTTAAAAGCTCTTGCCGAAAAGGATCAAAATATTAGCTTAAAAGATCTTATAAGAGAAGTAATATATGTGCCTGAAAATATGAAGATTAATGAGCTTTTTAATGAAATGAGAAGGCGAAAGGCTCATATGGCTATAGTGGTAGATGAATATGGTGGTACAGCAGGCTTAGTAACTTTAGAGGATCTTTTAGAAGAGATTGTGGGAGAGATAGAGGATGAGTATGATAAAGAAGAAACTAAATTCTCTTTTTTAGATGATCATACGTTATTAGTGGATGCTAAGATGAATATTTATGAACTTAATGATGTATTAGAGGAGTCTTGGGGTATGAGGTTACCAGAGACAGAATATGATACCTTAGGAGGTCTTATCTTAGATATTTTAGGACGAGTACCCTCAAAAGGTGAAGAAATTGATTTAGGTGATGTAATTATTAAAATAGAGGGTGTAAGAAGACAAAGAATTGAGAAAGTAAAAATTATTAAAAAAACTAAGAAAGATGAGGGAGAAGAGGAGAAATGAAGGATACAAAATTCATTTTCATAACTGGTGGGGTTATATCATCCTTAGGAAAAGGTCTTACAACAGCATCTTTAGGGAGAATTTTAAAAAGTAGAGGTTTTAAAGTTACAGCATTGAAGTTTGATCCATACATAAATGTAGATGCTGGTACCATGAATCCATATCAACATGGAGAAGTTTTTGTAACTGAGGATGGTGCAGAAACAGATCTTGATTTGGGTCATTATGAAAGATTTTTAGATGTAAATTTGACTGCCTTAAATAATGTTACAACAGGTAAGATATATTCAAGAGTAATAAAAAAAGAAAGAGAAGGAAAATACTTAGGTTCAACAGTGCAAATAATTCCTCATATTACAGAAGAGATAAAAGAAAGCATTAAAGTATTAGCAAATGAAACCCAAGCTGATGTAGTTCTTGTGGAGATAGGAGGTACTGTAGGTGACATTGAGGGATTACCTTTCTTAGAGGCTGCAAGGCAATTTAGAAAAGATGTAGGTAAAGATAATGTTATCTATCTTCATGTGACTCTTGTTCCATCTTTATTTCCTACAGGAGAATTAAAAACTAAACCCACTCAGCATAGTGTTAAAGAGTTAAGGAGTATAGGAATTCAGCCAGATATAATCCTTTGTAGGGCAAAGAATAAATTACCAAAGAGTATTAGAGAAAAAATTGCCTTATTCACAGATGTAGAGCCTGAAGCGGTAATAAGTGGAGTGGATGTAAATGACGTTTATGCTATACCTCTTTATTTTGAGGAGGAAGGTTTAGGAGATTTGGTATGTAATATTTTGGGGTTGGAAAAAAGGGAGAGTGACTTAAGAGATTGGGCTGAAATGGTTAATAAAAAACTTGAGGGAGAAATAAATGTGACAATTTTAGGCAAGTATGTAACATTACCAGATGCTTATTTAAGTGTGGTACAAGCCCTTAATCATGCAGCAAGATTTTATGGTGTAAAGTTAAATATAAGATGGATAGAGAGTGATAAGGTAAATTCGTTAAATGTAGAAGAAGTTTTAAAGGGTACGGAAGGGCTTTTGGTACCTGGAGGATTTGGAGCAAGAGGCGTTGAAGGAATGATAGAAGGTATTAGGTGGGCAAGGATAAATAAGGTTCCTTTTTTAGGCTTATGTTTAGGACTCCAGTGTGCAGTTATAGAGTTTGCAAGAAGTATTGGGTTAAAGGATGCAAACAGTAGTGAGTTTGACGAGAATACTAAGGATCCAGTAATAGATCTTATGCCTGATCAAAAAAATATTCAAGATAAGGGTGGGACTATGAGACTTGGAGCTTATCCCTGTGTGATTAATAAATCTTCTTTAGCTTATAAATATTATCAGCAAGAGATTGTTTATGAAAGACATAGACATAGATATGAGTTTAATAATAAATATAGAGAACTTTTTGAAAAAAATGGTCTTAAAATAGTAGGTACTTCTCCTGATGGAAGGTTAGTTGAGATGATTGAGCTTGCAGATCATCCATGGTTTGTAGCTACCCAATTTCATCCTGAGTATAAGTCAAGACCTCTTAATCCTCATCCTCTTTTTAAAGGATTTGTAGAAACTATAATAAAGGAGAAGGTTAAATAATGGATGATAAAGATCTGCTTAAAATTGCAAGAGATATCTTAAAATTTTCCTATTCTCCATATTCTAATTTTCCTGTAGGAGCTGTTTTGTTAACTAAGAATGGAAAGATATATACTGGAGTAAATATAGAAAATGCTTCTTATGGTTTAACTATTTGTGCTGAAAGGGTTGCAATTTTTAAGGCTGTTAGTGAAGGTGAAAAGGAATTTTTGAAAATTGTGATTGTAGGTAAAGATGGTAATGGAGTACCACCCTGCGGAGCTTGTAGACAGGTTATGATGGAATTTTCGCCTAAGATGGAAGTATTATTGTATAATTCTCACGAAGACAGTTTTAATAAATATAAAGTAGAAGATCTATTACCTCATAGTTTTAAATTGGAGGAAAAATAATGAGCAATACTAAACTTGCTTACATAAGCATTATAGGTAAACCAAATGCTGGTAAATCCACCTTATTGAATCTTTTAGTAGGGGAAAAGGTTTCTATAGTAGCAGATAAGCCTCAGACTACAAGGCAAAGAATATTGGGGGTTTTGACTTTGGAAGATGCACAATTTATTTTTTTAGATACTCCTGGATGGTTCCCTCCAAAGCATTTACTTGGAGAGTATATGCAGAAGACTATTAAACAAACTGTGGAAGACTCTGATATTGTATTGTATGTAATTGATGCAACATTAGAACTTGATGAAGATAATAAAACTCTTCTTCAATTTGTAAAAGAGCAAAAAAAGCCCTATTTAGTATTACTTAATAAGATTGATGCTGTATCACCAAAGATTTTGGAAGAAAGAAAAAATGAGATCATCTCCTTAGGGGTTGATCCAAATAATATAATTGAAATATCAGCTCTATATGGTACTAACAAAGATTTACTTTTAGAAAAACTTAAAGAATTATCTCCTGAAGGTGAATTTTTATATCCTCCAGATATGTTAACTGATCAAACAGATAAATTCTGGATTTCAGAAATAATAAGAGAAAAAATTATTCATCTTACACATCAAGAAGTACCTCATTCGGTTGCTGTATATGTGGATGAGATTGATGAAAGAAAGAACGGACAACTCATTTATATCCGTGCAACAATTATAGTTGAAAGACCTACTCAAAAAGCTATCTTAATTGGAAAAAATGGTCAAATGTTGAAGAAGATAGGTACTCTTGCAAGAATGGAGTTGGAAGAATATTTTAAAAAACAGATATATTTGGATCTTTGGGTGAAAGTTAGAGAAAAATGGAGAAAGAAACCTGAAATTTTGAGAGAGCTTGGATATATTTAAAATAGGGGGAAAATTTTATGGATAAAAAGACTTTAGCAAAAATGATAGATCATACCTTATTAAGACCTAACGCCTCCTCAAAGGATATAGCTGATTTTTGTAAGGAGGCATTAAAATATAATTTCGCTTCTGTATGTATTCAACCTTATTTTGTTCCTTTAGCATACAGTATTTTAAAAGATTCTGATATAAAAGTTTGTACAGTTATAGATTTTCCTCATGGCCTGAACTCCTCTTCATCAAAAGCCTTTCAAGTTGATGAACTTTTAAAAAAAGGTGCGGAAGAATTTGATATGGTAATTAATATTTCTGCTATAAAAGATAGGAATGAAAAGGTACTAAGGGAAGATGTAAGAAAAGTTTTAGAAGCTTCACAAGGTAAAATAGTGAAGGTTATTATTGAGACTTGTTATCTAACGGATGAAGAGAAAATTTATGTTACAAATATAATAAAAGAAGAAAAAGCTCATTTTGTGAAAACATCTACAGGATTTGGTACTTCAGGAGCAACATTAGAAGATGTTAGGCTTCTTAAGAAAATAGCAGGAAATGAGTTAAAGGTTAAGGCAGCAGGGGGTATAAGAACTTTGGAACAAGCCCTACAAATGATAGACGCAGGTGCTGATAGAATAGGTACATCTAATGGAATAGCTATAATAAATGAACTTAGAGAATAGATATTATTATGAAGAAGGTTTAATTATAGATAGGAGAAAAATCGGAGATGGAGATTTGATCTTACTTTTTTATGGAAAAGAGAAAGGGAAGTATTGGGTGAAGGCTCCGGGTGCTTTAAAAATAAAAAATCGCCTAAGAGGAAAAGTTGAGGTTATTACTTTTGGAAAAGGATATTTTGTGAAAAGAAAGGAATTGGATCTTCTTATAAATTGGGAGGTAATAGAAAGATTTATTGATATAAAAAAGGATGTAGATACCTTTATATATGTTACTTCTTATATAAAAAGGGCTGAGAAATTTCTTCCTGAGGGTGTAAAAGATAAGGAAATTTTTGATTTATTATATAGTTTTTTGAAGGAAGTAAGAAAGACTAACACCAATATTTTAGGAGATATTTTCTTAATTAAACTTTGGCAAAAACTTGGATTTTTACCTTTTATCCCAACCATATGTGCAAAGTGTGGTAAAAAATTAAATAGTAATGAAAAATTGTTATTGGATATTAAAGACTATAAAGTTTATTGTTTAAGTTGTAATAATTTGGATATGGAAATGGATTTGGAAGTTATAAACAAATATAATGAGATTTTAATTTATGATTTTAAATATATAGTTGAACCTAATAGAATTGTGGATTTTGAAGAAATAAAAAATTTGATGCCTATTTTGATAAAAAGGATAGAACAGGAGGTATAGAAAATGCTTTTTCAGGAGATTATTTTTAAACTCGATGAGTTTTGGCATAAACAAGGATGTATAATTCAACAACCATATGATATAGAAGTCGGAGCTGGTACTATGAAC
>JAPYWU010000074.1 GCA_028276205.1 Dictyoglomaceae bacterium
CCATCATTAAAGAATGTTTTTTCCTTCTTATCTAATAAGATTACAGCTGGATATTCTAAATATTCTTCTGGAATTTTTAATTCTAAATAAGAAGAAATATCAGGTAGATTATATTCTTCTCTTTTCAAATAGTTTATATAGGTTCTTAAATTTGTAAAATAGGGATTTAATTGAAGGGTTCTTTCAAAAAGCTCTATGGCTTTTTCTTCATTATCTCCTAAATAAAGTTTTCCTTTATATAAATAGATTTCGGGGTATTGAGAGGATATTTTTTCAACCCTCTCTAATATAGAAGATACTTTCTCCTTATCCTCCTTAATCATGTATAATCTTATCTTCTCTAAGTATGCCCATGTGCTTGTTGGATCTTTTTCTAAGGCTATATCTAATAAATTTTCTAAGATATCAATTCGATTTAATTCATCCGCTAAGTTATATAATGTTAAAAATATCTCCCAATTTTCGGTATCCATAGATAATGCTTTTTGATAATAATCTATAGCCTTATCTTTAATTTCCTTTATCTCATAATATTTGCCAATTAAGAGTAATGTTTCTGGAGAATCTGGATATTTAGATGATAATATATTAACGTTTGAATTTACTTCTTTTTCCCATGATAATGCTATGAAGATTCTTGAGAGTAGAGATCTTAAAAGAAATGAATTATTATGTGTATTTTCTTTGAGCATCTTTATAGCATCTTCATATCTTCCATAATTTAAGTTATAGAGGGATAAGTAATATGTAGAGATTTTAATATCTTTATTACCCTTATAAGCAATATCCATGTATTTTTTAGCAGTTTCTAAGTTTCCAATTTCATATTCAAGTTTGCCTTTTAAAAACTTTATTAATGAGGATTTAGGTTTTATTTTTTCTGCTCTTTCTAAAAATTCTTCTCCATCCTCACTATATCCATGATAGGTACCTAAAAGGAACCCATAAAAAGCATAAAATATCTCAGATGATGGCGATTCTCTAATAAAGTCTTTTTGTGTAATTATCTTTTCCCAGGACAATTTCCTTTTTATATAATTGTGAATATTATCAGATACTTTTATTCCAGATATAGGTTCATCCTCTTGATTGGTAATTCTTAAATAAAATCCAAAAGGACCCATAGTATTAGAAACTTTAATTAAGAATTTATGCCAACCTAAAGGTAAATAAATTTTTATAATCTCTTGATTAAATAAGTTTTGTCTTTCTGCTTCTATGCTATAGATAAGAGAGTCATCTATAAATAATTTATAGGAATTTGGGGAACCTATTTTAATTAATACCTCTTGGCTTTTGGGCATAAAAATATAACAAAGAGCGTAAGCAGTAGTCCATTCATTAGGATAGAATAAGTTATAAAGGTTTATATAACCATTTATACTTTTTTCTATGGGCTTAAACCAATTAACTTCTAAGCCATTTTTTCCTTTATACTTTTGATTTAGCATTATCTCTTTTTCAGGTGGAAATTCTTTATATAATCCAGAATTTCCTATATTTTCAAAGGGACCGATGAAAAGAAAATCAGTAATAAAGCCTTTATTTCTTGTATAATTATTGATTTCTTTTATATTTTGTTGAGAAAGCAATGATTTCCAGTATAAATTTTCCATGTAAGGTGTTAGGTCTTTTTTGTCTTTTAAGATAATGGGAATTTCTTTAAATATTCCAAAATTCTCCCAGATATCTTCTCCAAGAAGTCCTATTATATCATGCCAATAAGAAAAAGAATTTATTTGAAGGGCTTTTTTCCAGTAATTCCAGGATTCTTTAAGGTTATCTTCTAATAGAAAAATTAAAGCTTTTGCTATATTTGTATTAAAATCGTCGGTCTCTAAATTTTTTACATAGTTAAAATTGTCATCTAAAATAGCACTCCATAAAATTTTAGGGTCTGCTTTTTGTTGAGCAGAAACTTGAAATATAAGTATAATAAGGAGAAATAAGAGAAACAAATTTTTTCTTTTCATAATATTTTGAGAATTATTATATCAAAGAATATAAAATTTGTGCTAATATACTAAGAAAAACGTGTTAATAAAGGGGTGAAAAAATGACAAAGAAAAAGAAAGCACCTACAAGTTGGGATGTGGCAAGACTTGCTGGAGTTTCTCGTTCTACTGTTTCTTTTGTTCTTAATAATACTCCTGGAATAAAAATAAGCGAAGAAACCAGAAGAAGGGTACTTGAGGCGGTAAAAATATTAGATTATAAACCAAATGCAATAGCAAGAAGTTTAGCAAAGCAAAAGACTGAAGCTATTGCATTTTTTGTATTAGATATAGCTAATCCTGTTTTTCCTAATATGGCAAGGGGAATAGAGGATGTAGCAAGGCATAATGGATATACTCTTCTTCTTTGTAATACAGATGGAAAATCCTTAAGAGAACTTAGGTACATGAATCTGATGTTAGAAAGAAGGGTAGATGGGGTGATTGTTGGGGCACTGTCAAATGAAGAAGTAAGTAGGCTTGCTCGTAAGAAAAATATGCCTTTGGTTATATTGGAGCATCCAAGACTTCATGAACACGATGTGGTATATGCGGATAATATTCAGGGAAGTTATGAGGCAGTCAAGTATTTAATTGAGTTAGGTCATACAAGAATAGCTCATATTACTATAAATCCAGAAAGTATTATTGTTAGGGAAAGAATTGAAGGTTATAAAAAAGCATTGGAGGATGCTAAAATTCCTTTTGATGAAAATCTTTTGAAGATATTTTATGACCAGGTTAATGAAGAAACAGCAATTAATGAATTATTTTCGCTTCCTAATCCACCTACTGCTATTTTTGCTTTTAGTGATTTTATGGCTATCCAAATTATGAAGATACTTATCAAAAGGGGAATCCGTATACCTCAAGATATATCTATAGTAGGATTTGATGACACTCTTGCCAATCTTACCATACCCGAACTTACTACTGTTTCTCAGCCTTTCTATGAGATGGGAGTTAAAGCGGCAGAAGTTTTAATAGAAAGATTAAAAAATCCAGATCTTCCTATTCAACATATTAAACTTCCTACAAAATTGGTTATAAGGGATAGTACTGCTCCAAGAAAATAGAAAATATAGGAAAAGAGAGAGAAAAATGTGATATAATTCATATAAGAAAAACGTTTTCGGGAGGTTTAAAAGATGGAAATATTAAAAGAAGTTGCAAATGCTGTAATTTTTGGTGATAGAAAAGGAATTCAAGAGTTGGTAGAAAAAGCATTAAATGAAGGGATTTCTCCAGAAGATATAATAAACAAAGGACTTCTTTCAGGTATGAGTGTTATAGGAGAAAGATTTAAGAAAAATGAAATTTTTGTTCCCGAAGTACTTGTTTCTGCAAGAGCTATGCAAAAAGGTATGGAAATTTTAAAACCTCTTATTGCAAAATCCTTAGGTATCATTAAAGGAAAGATTGTAATAGGAACTGTTAAGGGGGACTTACATGATATTGGGAAAAATTTAGTTGCTATGATGTTGGAGGGTGCTGGTTATCAAATAATTGATCTTGGTATAGATGTACCACCTGAGAGATTTGTGCAAGCAATAAAAGAAAATAGACCTGATGTGGTGGGTATGTCAGCTCTTCTTACTACTACAATGCCTCAGATGAAGGTTACTATAGATGTTATTGAAAAGGAAGGATTAAGAGATAAGGTTAAGATAATTGTAGGTGGTGCTCCTGTTACAGAAGAATTTGCAAAGGAAATTGGTGCAGATGGTTATGCGGAAGATGCATATTCTGCGGTAGAGTTAGTTAATAGATTACTCAAGGTATCATAAATGCCATATGTAAGGATTTTACCTGAGAATAAGATAATTAAGGTAATTAAAGGAAAAAGATTATTGGATATATTAATAGAAAATAATATAAAAATTCCTTCTTATTGTGGTGGGGCTGGATGGTGTGGAAAGTGTAAGGTAAAAATATTAGATAAAGGTATAAGCCTTGCTTGTCAGACGTATGTGGAAGAGGATTTAACAATTAAACTGTTAAAAGAAGAGGGTACAGATATCAATATACAAAAGGATTTTTGGGAAAATAGTAATTTTATTCTTTCTCCTGTTATCACATTACAAGCTTTTTCTCTGGAAATTCCTTCTCTTAGTGATTCAAGATCTGATTTAGAAAGAATTTTAGCTATAAAAGAAAATATATATTTACGAGATATTTTTGTTTTAAGAAAATTACCAATTTTTTTAAGAAAAAATAACTATAAAGGGAAACTTGTACTTTTTGAAAATGAAATAATAGATGTAAGGGAAGAGGAACTGAAAAGAGTGTATGGTATTGCTCTGGATATAGGAACTACAACTTTAGTGGGACACATATTGGATCTCACAGATGGAAGTGATATAGATAGCTATTCTACTGAAAATCCTCAGTTACCTTATGGGGCTGATATAATTTCAAGAATTAATTTTATTATTCATAATCCTGATGGTTTGCAGATTCTAAGAGATAGGTTAATAAAAACTCTTATAGAAATTATTCAAAATTTGTGTAAAAAAAATAATATAAATTTAAATGATGTTTATGCCCTTTCTATAACTGGTAATTCTGTTATGACTCATATATTTCTTGGTGTAACTCCAGAAAATATAGCATTTTCTCCTTTTGTCCCTGTTTTTAGAAATATGATGATTCTTGATTCAAGAGATATTTTTGGAAATTTATTTAACGCAAAAGTTTATGTCTTTCCTTTAATCTCAGGTTATGTAGGGGGAGATGTAGTAGCTGGAATTATAGCTACTAATTTATTAAATGAAAAAGGAAATATTATGCTTATAGATATAGGGACCAATGGTGAGATAGTGTTAAAGTCAAAGGATGCTCTTTTTGCGTGTGCTACAGCTGCAGGTCCTGCCTTTGAAGGAAGTAATATTTCTCATGGGATGATTGCAAAGAATGGTGCTATTTGTCATGTATGGTTAGAAGGTACAGTTAAGTTTGAGGTTATTGGTAATATGGAAGAAAAGGGGATATGTGGTTCTGGACTTTTAGATGCTATATCAGTAATGTTAGATCTAAGGATAATAGATCTTACTGGGAGGTTTATAAAGGGTGAGGAGTTTTGTTTAGGTAGAGTTAAAATAACTCAAAAAGATGTTAGAGAGTTTCAACTGGCGAAATCTGCTATAAGAGCGGGTATAGAAGTTTTACTTAATAAAGCAGACATTACCTATAAAGATATAGATAAAATTTATGTTTCTGGTTCTTTTGGTAGTTATTTGAATAAGAAAAATGCTATTAAAACAGGTCTTTTACCTAATATACCTTTGGAGAAGATTATATTGGTTGGGAATTCGGCAATTGGAGGAGCTAAGATGATACTTCTAAATAGGTTTCTTATGAAAGATGCGGAAAAAATAAAAGAAGAGGTGAATTATGTAGATCTTTCTTCTGATAAAAAATTTCAAGAAAAATTTATAAAGTATATGTATTTTGGGGAGGAAGATCAATGTTTGATGAAAGAGAACATAGACTAATAATTCCTTTACTTGGTGCTCCAGGAGTAAGATTGACTAATACTACTTTAAAAGAAAATTTAGTAGACCCAAGTATACAATTTAAAACTTTGGATATGCTTCTTTCAGAGTTTCAACCTGATGGTATATTTACTTTTATGGATTTGACTGTAGAAGCAGAAGCTTTAGGTCTAAAGATTAATTTTCCTGAGAATGAATATCCGTCTGTTGTAGAACATCCGGTTAAAGATAGAGATGTTCTTCAAGATATAAAAAGAAAATGGAAGGGTATTTCTGGACGTATGATAACATTTATTAAAGTGGCTGAAAAAATGGCCCAAAATTTCAATGTGATAAAAGGAGGTTACGTTATAGGTCCTTTTACTTTAGCAGGTGAACTAATGGGAGTAAATGATTTAGGAATTAATGTAATAGATAATCCTGATTTTGTAAAGGAAGTACTTGAGTTTTCTTTGAATGTTATTAAAGAGTATGCAAAGGCTTTTTTTGAAGCAGGGGTTGACGTAGTTGCAGTTTTAGAACCAACCGCAGTTATACTTTCTCCAGTATATTTTAGGGAATTTTCTTTACCATATTTTAAATATCTTGTATCTGAACTAAAAAAACCTCTCATATATCATATTTGTGGTAATACATCTCACCTTATAGAAGATATGGGTAAGAGTGGTGCTTATGGATTAAGTCTTGATAGTTCAGTAGATTTAAAATGGGTTGCTGAAAAAATCCCATCCCAAATGTATATTATAGGCAATCTGGATCCTGTCAAAGTTTTTTTACAAGGGAAAAAAGATGATATAGAAAAGAATACTATTGAACTTTTAAATAAAATGAGAGATGTGAAAAATTTCATTTTAAGTTCTGGTTGTGATATACCTATAGATACACCTTTGGAAAACATAAAAGTTTTTATAGAGATTGCTAAAAAATTTAGATAAATTATGTTACAAACTTGAAAAACTCCGACGTTTTTGGTATTATATATGGAAAATTTTACCCCTTATTTAAGGAGGTGATGAAATTGTTATGGATCATGCCTTGCCCGAAAAGGGCGGTTAATATAGAAGATGTTATATTAGATATTGAAAAAAGGAGGTTAAAGGATGAAGACAATTGAAGAAATTAATGAGAAAATCCGCCTGGGTAAGGCAGTGGTTGTTACTGCTGAGGAAATGATTAATATTGTGAAAGAAAAGGGTGTAGAGAGGGCTGCTAAAGAAGTAGATGTGGTAACTACTGGAACCTTTGGTATTATGTGTTCCTCTGGTATATATTTTAACATTGGTCATACAAAACCAAGAATTAAGCTTGGAGGAGGTAAAGTATATCTTAATGGGGTACCTGCTTATGCTGCTTATGCAGCAGTAGACTTATTCTTAGGTGCAAATGCTTTACCTGACGATGATCCAAGAAATAAATATTATCCCGGAGATTTCACATATGGTGGGGGACACGTTATAGAGGATTTAGTAGCAGGTAAAGAAATTAGAATAACTGCTCAA
>JAPYWU010000075.1 GCA_028276205.1 Dictyoglomaceae bacterium
AAAAATTTCTGATCTCAAAAAGGATAGGAAAGAGTTTTATTCACTATTAAGTGAATATCTGATTTCAAATATAGAAACAAAAAACTCTCAAAATATTAAATGGATAGAAAATATAATTAAAAAATTTTATAATAGTATCATTGAAAAAAAAGAAAACTTAATTACAGAAATAGAGGATTTATTGTTAAATAATAATATAGATCTTGAGTTAATGGAAGAAACTTTCAATAATCTTAACTCTTTTATTGATATGCATTTTGAAAATTCTCTTCATCAAAAAGCCAAAAACTTCATTCTGCAATCAATTAACATTTTAAAAGAATACAAAGAAATAAGATTAAAATATGAGATATTCAAAACTAACGATTTAATTGACCATTTAGGATATATTGGAGCTGATCTTCTATCCACTTTTCAAATGGATGAAATTTTAAATAGAGTAAGCTATAGATTAACAGAAATAGATTTAAATACCTTTTATATATTTATGTATCAAAAAGATTCAAACTTTACAAAAGCCAAAAATATTCTATCAGTGGTAGATGGAAAAATAAAAACAAAAGAGAAAAGCATATTGGATATAGAGGAACTTTTACCAGATTCTTTACTTCCTAAAAGGAGATTAAATCTTATCTTTGAACCTCTCTTTGTTGAAGATGATCATTTGGGATATATAGTGTTTGAATATGGGCCCAAAAAGGGAGTAATCTATGAGATACTAAGAGCAGAAATAAGTGGCGGTATTAAAGGTGCTTTGATGATTGAAGAATTGAAAAAATTAGCTACTACTGACCCATTAACTGGCCTACCTAATAGGAGAGCATTAGATGAGATCATACAAAGAGAAATTGAAAGATCTAAAAGATATAACCGTCCTTTATCCGTTATGGTTATAGATTTGGACAATTTCAAAATGGTAAATGATACCTTTGGACATAGCTTTGGAGATGAGGTATTAAAAAAAGTGGGTAAAGTATTAAGAGAATCTTGTAGAAAAGTGGATACTGTGGGAAGATATGGTGGGGATGAGTTTATCATTATTCTTCCAGAGACAAATTTAAAAAATGCCATTAAAGTAGCAAATAAACTTATCAGAAATGTAGATAAAATAGAGTTTTATTCTCCTAATAATGATAAAATTTATCTTAGTATAAGTATAGGTATTGCGTCATATCCAGAGACTACAAGAGAGCCTGAAAAACTTATAAATTTTGCAGATTTGGCTATGTATGAGGCAAAAAGTTTAGGGGGTAAGCAATATTCTATAATTAGTTTTAAGGGGTATATTTGATGAGTAGAAAGAAAATAGGAATAATAGTAGATAATCTTTATAATTATCAATGGAGTATCTTAGAAGGAGTATTTTTAGCTGGAGAAAACTACAATTTAGATATCTTATGTTTTACTGGAAAACATCTAAATACACCAAATGAAAATGATAAAAAGGGAAATCTTATATACAATCTTATTTCTAAGAAAAACGTTGATGGCTTAATAATATTTTCTTCAGCCATATGTCCTTATATAACTCATAACGAATTGGTAAATTTTTGTTATAACTATTCCAAGGACGTTCCGACTATAAGTATAGGAACAACCATAGAAAAAATTCCAAGCATAATTATTGACAATATTTTAGGTTTTAAAGAACTTTTAGTGCATCTTATAGAAGATCACGGATATAAAAAATTTGCATTTATTACAGGTCCTTTAAATAATGAAGAGGCTAAAATAAGATACGAAACCTTCATAAATGTTTTAAATGAATATGAAATTTCCATAAATCCTCAAAATATATATTATGGAGATTTCTTATATAATTCAGGAAGGGAAGCTGTTAAAACTTTTCTTGATGAAAGAAAAATAGATATGGAAGTTATTGTAAGCTCAAATGATGAGATGGCTATAGGAGCAATTGAAGAGCTTAAAGAAAGAGGAATTCTTGTTCCAGAAGATATAAAAGTAACAGGATTTGACGATACGGAAGGAGCAAAATTTATTACTCCACCATTAACAACAGTCTCTCAACCGTTATATGAGATGGGATGGAAAAGTGTAGAAAGTCTTATCAAACTTCTATCGGGAGAAAAGATACTTGATCAAATTTTTCTACCAACAAAACTTATTATAAGAGACTCATGTGGATGTATCTATTCTGCAATAGAAAAGGCAAAAATTGATATAGATAAAGAATTCACTAAATTAGATTATATAAACCTGGAAAATTTAAAAGATAAATTTACAGAATACTTATTAAGAAACTTACCCCAAATAGATTCAAAAACATTAGAAAGAATAGAAAAACTCTACTATGCTTTTATTGAAAATTTAAAAGAAAGAAGCTTTAATATATTTATATCTACTTTAAACTGGATATTAAAAGAGGAGGAACAAGAAGGGAAAAATACAGGTATATTCCAAGATTGTATATCTCTATTAAGAAAATTTTTATTCTACTATTTAGATGATAAAACTCTACACTATGCAGAAAATCTCTGGCATCAAGCAAGAGTGATAATAAGCGATTTTTCCGAAAGATTCCAAGGTTATAGAAGTTATAAAACGGAACAAAGAGTGAATTTCCTTACTCAAATAGGAATAAGCTTAACATCAATTTTTGAAAAGAAAGAAATATTAGAGCAAGCAAAGAATAGTATTATAAACTTAGGAATAAGAAGTTTTTATATTGTTGAGTATAAGGATTCAAAACCTCCTTTAAAAGAGGGACTTTTAGTCTTAGGATATAAGGATGGAAAAGAAATAAAGACTAATGAACCTTTCGATATATACCAAATCATTCCTGAGAAATTTTTACCTTCTTACAGAGCAACCTATATTGTATCTCCTCTATTTTACAAAGAGAACTCTATAGGATATTCCCTTTTTGAAGTAGGACCCTCAGAAGGTATAGTTTATGAACTTTTAAGAGCACAGCTTAGTGCAGCATTACAAGGTGCAATCATATTTAAAGAAAGAGAAGAGTATGAAAAAAGATTAGAAAGTCATATAAAAGAACTTTCTATACTTAACGAGATTGGCAAAAAAATAACATCCGCCCTTGAGGTTGAACTCCTTTGGGATCTAATCATAAAAGAAATATCGAAACTTACTGATTTTGATGCTCTTTATATAATAAACTGTAAACATGAAGATGATAACTGTAGCTTTGAAATTGTAGCAAAAAAAATAAACACAAAAGAGGGAGATCAGTTAACAACTAATGATAGAAAGAGAATTTTAAAAATTATAGAAACAAAAAAGTATCTCTTAAAGAAAAGCAAAAATAAAAAGAATAAGGTTTTCTTAGGAATACCTATTACCATAGGAGATAGAATAATAGGAGTTATTATCTTAAAACATCATCAAGTGGATGTATATAATGAACATACTGTTAGTCTACTTTCCACATTATCAAGTTTCATTGCAATAGCCTTAGAAAATGCTAAGCTATTTGAGGAAACTAAAAAACTTGCTACTACAGATCCTCTAACAGGTATATTAAACAGAAGAGCTTTAGAAGAAGCATTTCAAAAAGAAGTAATGAGAGCCCAAAGATATAATCGTCCTCTTTCTGTGATGATATTAGACATTGATAATTTTAAACTCTTTAATGACACATATGGACATACCTTTGGAGATGAAGTACTAAAAACGGTAGCGAGTATATTGAAAAAATCTTGTAGAAAAGTAGATATTTTAGGAAGATACGGAGGAGACGAATTTTCTATTATTCTTCCTGAAACCCCAATAGAAGGGGCAAAAAAGTTAGCAGAAAGAATAATAAATAATCTTAAAAATACACCCATATTAACTCCACAAAATAATAAAATACCATTAAATATAAGTATTGGTATAGCCTCATATCCCTTTGATACCTTGGAACCCGAAAAACTCCTTACATTAGCAGATACCGCTATGTATAAGGCAAAAACTTCGGGAGGAGGAAGATTTGCTCTACTCTCTTCCTCTGATATTACTCCTCTAAAAGAAGAAGTGCCTAAATTTGATATATTCTTAGGTCTCGTAAATGCCATTGATAATAAAGATAACTATACTTTTACGCATTCTCTTGATGTTTCAAAATATGCTAAAAAAATTGGCGAAAAATTAGGACTTTCCAAAGAAGATCTTGAAATTCTCGAAATTGCAGGTAAATTACATGATATAGGCAAAATAGGTATTCCCTCTGAAATACTCAAAAAACCTGGACCATTAACAGAGGAAGAATGGAAAATTATAAAAGAACATCCGAGACTCGGTTATCTAATCCTAAATCAATTACCAAAAATGGAAAAACTTCTACAAGCAGTTCTTTATCATCATGAAAGATATGATGGAAAAGGATATCCCCAAAGTCTTCAAGGAAAAGATATACCCCTCTTGGCAAGGATCTTAGCAGTTGTTGATGCTTATTCTGCTATGAAATCAGATAGACCATATAGAAAGGCTCTCTCTAAAAAAGAAATTATAAAAGAAATTAAAAAGAATGCTGGAAGACAATTTGATCCTGAGATTGCAGAAATCTTTGTTGATCTTCTTGAAAAAGGCGAAATAGATTAAATATTTAAAATTTTAAAATAATTTTAGATTGTAAATTTTATCTTTAAGCAATATAATTTTCTAAAATTTTAAACCGAAAGGAGGACTAAAAATGAGAAATTTTGTTTTTCATAATCCCACAAAAATCATATTTGGAGTAGATACCACCAATGAGGTAGGAAGGGAAGCAAAAAATTATGGAAAAAGAATCCTCCTTGTAATAGGACAAGGAAGTGTAAAAAAAATAGGACTTTATGATAAAGTTGTTAAACTCTTAAAGGAAGAGGGATTAGAAATTTTTGAATTGGAGGGAGTTAAACCCAATCCACGAGTAGACTTAGTAAGAAAAGGAATAAATATGGTGAGAGAGAATAATATTGATCTACTCTTAGCAGTTGGTGGTGGTAGTGTTATAGATACTGCAAAAGCTATAGCTGCAGGTTTAACCTATGAAGGGGATGTTTGGGATCTATTTAAGTATAGAAAACCAATAAAACCCACAATACCTATTGGTGTAGTGCTTACTCTTGCAGCTACAGGCTCAGAGATGAATGGAAATGCGGTAATATCCAATTTAGAAACTCAAGAAAAATTAGCTATTTCAAGCCCTTATATATATCCAAAATTCTCTATATTGGATCCTAAGAATACTGCTTCAGTTCCTCTTAACCATACCCTTTATGGAATTGTAGATATCCTCTCTCATGTATTTGAACAATATTTTGATAGAGTTGATGATGCTATTTTACAAGATAGATTTGCAGAAGCAATAATGAAAACTGTAATAGAAACAACCCCAAAAATTATTGAAAATCCAGAAGATCTTAATGCAAGAGCCACCATACTATGGTGTGGTACAAATGCCCTAAACGGGATAATTGGCGTTGGTAAGGAACAGGACTGGGCATCCCATGCTATTGAACATGCCATATCTGCCATATATGATATACCTCATGGCTTAGGTCTTGCTATTGTTTTTCCTCATTGGATGAAATATGTATTGGATGTAATACCTCACAAATTTGCTAATTTTGCAAGAAATGTTTGGGGTATAACAGGAGATGATGATTTTGAATTAGGACTAAAAGGTATTGAAAGATTAATTGATTTCTACGAAAGTATAGGTGTACCTACAAAACTTTCAAAGGTAGGAATAAACGATGAAAAACTTGAAGAAATGGCAGAAAAAGCAACCCAATTTGGACCTATAGGTAATACCAAAAAATTAACCAAAGAAGATGTTTATAAAATTTTACAAATGTGTCTATAAACTATTGACAATCTTATCTTTCTATTGTTAGCATTATCAAAACATTATCTTTAGGGAGGAAGGAAAGAGATGAGAAGTGATGCTGTAAAGAAAGGTATAGAAAGAGCACCTCATAGATCACTTTTTTATGCAATGGGATATACTAAGGATGAATTAGAAAAGCCTCTTATTGGAGTAGTTAACTCTGGAAATGAAATGATACCGGGACATATCCATTTAGATATTATCACCCAAGCAGTAAAATATGGAATTTTAGAAGCTGGCGGAACCCCAATGGAATTCAGAGTTATTGGTATATGCGATGGTATTGCAATGGGACATAAAGGGATGAAATACTCTCTTGCCAGTAGAGAATTAATAGCAGATTCAATAGAAGCTATGGTAGAAGCCTATCAATTAGATGGAATTATACTTGTAACAAATTGTGACAAGATTGTACCAGGAATGCTTATGGCTGCAGCAAGATTAAATCTTCCTTCTGTCATTTTAAGTGGTGGTCCTATGCTTGCTGGAAGATGGCAAGGTAAAGATGTAGACTTAATTAGTATTTTTGAGGGTATCGGACAAGTAAAGACTGGCACTTTAAAAGAAGAAGACTTGCTTGATTTGGAGCAATATGCATGCCCAGGATGTGGATCCTGCTCTGGAATGTTTACTGCAAACACTATGAATTGTTTATCGGAAGCTCTTGGCTTAGCTTTGCCTTTCAATGGTACTCTACCTGCTGCTTTTGATGGATTAAGAAAAAGATTATCAAAAGAAGCTGGGAAAAAAATAGTGGAATTAGTAAAAGCAGGAATAAAAGCAAGAGATATATTAACAAAAGAAGCCTTTGAAAATGCTATTGCTGTAGATATGGCTTTGGGAGGTTCCACCAATACAGTTTTACACCTATTAGCTATTGCAAAAGAGGCAAAAGTAGATCTACCTCTTGATACTTTTCAAAAAATTAGTGAAAAGACACCCAATATATGTAAGTTAAGTCCTGCCTCCTCTCAACATATTCAAGATTTACATGAGGCAGGAGGAATACCCGCAGTAATGAAAGAACTTTTAAAGGGTAATTTATTACATCCCAATGCCATAACTGTTTCAGGTAAAACC
>JAPYWU010000077.1 GCA_028276205.1 Dictyoglomaceae bacterium
AATATTCTCAACTTTTTAATACCTAAACTTTCTGCCCATGCCTTTTTAGAAGGTACAGGATCTACACTTATTCCTATTGGTATTACATTAAGTTCAAGAAATCTGGCATAATTCTCTTCAAGAGTCTGCATTTGTTTTGCACATACAGAAGTCCATGCCAAAGGATGAAAAGAAAGAAGTACCTTTTGTCCTCTAAAATCAGATAATTTAAATTCCTTTTCCTCTTGATCTTTTAATGAAAAGTCTGGAGCTAATTCACCTATTTTGAGCCCCTTTTCTTTTGGCATAATAATTCCCCCCTTTAAATAATAATTTATAGTATTTTAGCATGAATTCCATATTATTAATAGGTATTAAACCTTTATAACTATTGTAATCTTATCTATAAATTCTTTAAAAAGATCTAATCTTTCCAAAAGGGAATAAAGTTTAAGAATATCTATTTCTATATATGGTCGTTTCAGAAGATCTCTATACTTCATAAGTTCCATAAGTCTTTCTACTAAAAATCTATCCAATATTTTCATTTCTCCTAACATGGCAATACATTCTTTAAAACTTGAGATATTTTCAATACCTATTTCATTTAAATATGCACAGGCAATTTCACCTATTCCAGTAATACATAAATATATTCCATACTTTAGAGCATATTGTTTAATTTTATCCAATTTTAATTCATCTATATCAAAGTTATTCTTCATGTATTCTAAAATTTCTAAAGTTTCATTCAACTTTTTAATTCTCTCTTTTATCATAAAGAAGATCCTCCTAAATATTTATAGGGGATAATTCAAAAGCTTTCCTTTCATCATAATCTTTAAGTAGTTCTAAAATAATCTTTTCAGAACTATCCCATATTCTTCTTTCCCCTTTATAATTTCCTTCGATAAAGCAAAAATCTATATATCCATAAAGCATTATCTCAAAAAGAGCATCTTTTCCCCATTTTCTATTATAATACACATTATAAATTTCACCATTCCAAATAAAAATTAGTCCCTCATTATGGTTTATAGAAATTTCTAATATTCCTGTTTTATTAGAGTAGGTAAGGAATGAGATTAAGGTTATAAAATCAAGAGTTTCTAATCTACCTTCTAAAAACATAGCTTACTTACCTCCTTTAAATCTCATAGGGGGATAGAGTTTCTATCCCCCTAAATTTCTTACCTTGATATAGATACAGAAATTTCTTTACTTTCAGATGATAAAATATATTCTTTAAATGGATCTATTCCAATTAAACTGCAAAGCTTTTTATATAAATCTGTATTATCATAATATCCTCTAAATATATGGGAACCAGCACCTATTGCATATACAGGTACAGGAGCTCCTGTATGGGAATAAGACGTAAAACCAATACCTGCTTTTTGATTTAAAATACGAGTAATCACAACTGTCAATGGATCATATCCTCCATACATTATATATGATTTATAGTCCTTAGGTCTCTTTTGAGGATCTATCATAGATATACTAAAGGCTTTTTCAATTTCTTCTACTTCATAACTATTAAGAGAAAGTTGAAGTTTAATTTTTGCCTCTTTATTACCTAATTTTGCCTTTTCTTCTAAATCCTTTTTAGTGGTCTCATCAAGGATGGAAAGTCCATAATATTTTTCAATAAGAGGCAATAAATCTTCCAATTTAGCTTTTTCTCCTGCCTTTTCCCTATATTCTTGTACTATTTTTGAAAATTCATCATAGGAGATTTTTTGATAAGAAAGAAGTTCTGGATATACCTCATATTTCGTGCCTGCATAACCAATACTTAGACCACCTGTCTCATGATCTGCAGTAACTATAATAATAGTCTCATAAGGGTGCTTCTTATAAAATTCTAAAGCAACTTTTATAGCCTCATTGAAATCTAAAACATCATATATAACACTTACAGCATCATTAGCATGGGCTGCCCAGTCTATCTTTCCACCTTCAACCATCATGAAAAAGCCTTTTGGATTATCTAACACCTCGATAGCTTTTCTTGTAAAATCAGCAAGAGAAAGTCCTATATCCATTCCTCTAAGCCTATTTATTGCAAAAGGTAAAGCCTTACTATTATCCAGGATAGGATTAATTGCTATAACCTTATCATCTCCCTTTCCAATTCTCTTAATACTTTCAACATTATCAACGATTTTATATCCTTTTTCCTTGGCTAAATCATATATGTCCTTTTGTTTTCCATCCTTTCCTTTTGGTTGTAAAAAACCTCCACCACCAAAATAATTAAAATTACTGTTCAAAAGTTCTAAGGCTATCTCATAATAATTGTTTCTGCTGGGTTGATGAGCATACATACCAGCAGGAGTAGCATGATCTATAGATACACTTGTTAAAACTCCTACTTTATATCCCATATCTCTTGCCATTTCAGCTATAGACTTATATTTTGTTTTGAGAGAAGGATCCATATTTAGTACACCATCGTTAGTTTTCTTTCCAGTAGCCATAGCAGTAATAGCTGAAGCAGAATCAGTGATATAACTGTCTGCAGCATAAGTAGTCATCCATCCTACATTAGGGAACATAGTAAAATCAAGACTTTTAATAGATGGCTCTTTACTTTCTCTTGCTAAGAACATTTCTGTAGCATAGACATGGTTCATTCCCATACCATCACCAATAAACCAAAAAACATACTTAACTGGCCTACCAGAATAGAGAGTAACACCGTTAGATAAAGCATCTACCACATTAGAAGAAAAGAATAGAAAGGTGAAAAGAAGGAAAGAAAAAAGGAGAATCTTAGAGAGCATCTTGTCCACTTTACCCATAAGGAGCACCCCCTTACTTAAAAATTTGTTCAGTTTATAATTTAAATTACTTTTTTTAAATATCAGTTAAGGGTTTATAAAATATGAATAAATATGTGTTAAAATAAAATTAACATATTTTATTAAGGGGGTTTACTAATGCTTAAAAAAAGAATAGTCGGATACTTCCCTGAATGGAAAGTAAAAGACGAATATTTAAATTATTCTGTAGAAGAGATTCCTTGGAACCTACTTACCCATATAAATTATGCCTTTATGAAAATAGTAGATGGGAAAGTATCTCCTCTTGAGGAAAATCTTTTTAGCAAGAATATGGAAAAATTTAAAAATATTAAGAAAGAATATAAAAACATAAGGGTTTTAATATCTATAGGGGGATGGACTGATTCAGGAGAATTCTCAGATATAGCCCTTACCCATGAAAGTAGATTAGGTTTTGCTGAAAGTGCCTTAGAGATCATAAGAGAGTATGGTCTTGATGGTATTTTGATATAGATTGGGAATTCCCAGTAGAAGGAGGCTTACCTACAAACAAGAAAAGACCTGAAGATAAACAAAATTTTACCCTTCTTCTTAAGGATATAAGAGAAGTGTTAACAAAAGCAGAGGAAAAGGATAACAAACATTATTTACTAACCATAGCAGGTCCTGCAGGATTTCGCCAAATTCAAAACACTGAGCCAGACAAATACCATATCTATTTAGATTTTATTAATTTAATGACCTATGATTTTCACGGTATTTGGGATAAATATACAAATCATCATTCTCCATTGTTTTCCAATCCAAAAGATCCTGATCCTATAAGTAGAGAAAGAGCTAATTGTGATTTTGCAGTTAAAGAATATTTAAAATATGGAGTACCATCAGAAAAGATAGTTCTTGGAGTTCCATTCTATGGAAAGGGATGGATATGTGAAGATAATGGAGACAATGGATTATTTGCAAAAGTCATAGAGCTACCTATGGGTATTCATGACTCTGAAGATAATCCTTCAGGTAGCAATCCCTTCTTCTTTATTAAAGGAGTTTTAGAAAACAATCCCAAATATAATAAATTTAGAGATGAAGATGCAAGAGTACCCTGGCTTTGGAATTCTGAAGAGAAAATCTTTTATTCTTACGATGATGAAATATCCATAACGGAAAAATGCAAATATGTTATAAACAAAAACCTGGGAGGAATCATGATATGGGAGATAACAGAAGATTACCCTTATAAAGGTAATACTTTATTGAAGATCATATATGAAAACTTTAAGGAGGAATAAATTATGGAAATAATAAGATTAAATTCTTCATATATAGATGAACTTATAGAACTTTGGAGTCAAGCTTTCGTACTTCCTTATGAACAGGTAAGCACATGGGTTAATGAAAAAAATATCAGAAACTGCATAGGGACTATTGAAAATGGCAAACTGGTATCAGCATTAAGCATTATTCCTTTAGAAGGATATATCAGAAAAGAACTTTTTTCTTTTTCTGGCATTGGGGGTGTAGCAACATTTCCAGAAAAAAGAGGAAAAAATTATGTCCATTATCTATTAAAAGAGGCTATAAAAATATCAAAAGATGAAGGAAAGACTTTCTCTTCTTTATATCCTTTTTCTTTCGAATTTTATAGAAATTTTGGATGGGAACTTGGCGGATTCCAAAAAAGATATAAAATAAAAACCCATCTCATACCAAGATATCAAGAAATGGAGAAGGTTAAGAGAATACCACTAAGTGAATGGAAGATAATAAAACCTATTTACGAAAAGTATGCTAAAAATTTTTCTGGAGCAATAAAAAGATCTGATGAACGATGGGAAAGTATTATTTTTAGGACAAAGACTCTTACCTACCTATATATATATGAAGATAAAGAAATAGAAGGATATCTACTTTATAATGTTGAAAAAAACAACATAAATAAAATTATAGTTAGAGAGATGATATGTTTAAATAATTCCGCTTATAAAGGATTTCTATCTTTATTCTCAAGACAAGCCATGAATATAGAGGAAATAGAGATAATAACCCCATTAAATGATAAACTTCCCTTTATTCTTCCTAACCCAAGGGTAGAATGTAATATTGAACCTACCTTTATGATAAGAGTTATCAATGTGGAAAAGACTTTAGCTAAAATAAAATATAATATAAGAGATAAAATTTCTATAAAAGTTAAAGATGAATATGCAGAATGGAATAACGGAATATGGGAATTAGAGATCAATGATGAGATAAAAGTTTTGAAAAGAGAAGATTCAAATTATGATTTATCTTTAAGTATTAATACTCTTTCCCAGATAATCTCTGGTATTTTATCACCCAAAACTGCTTACGAGTTAGGCCTTATAGAAATAAAAGATATTCATAGCCTTGAAAAGATGGAACACTTATTCCCCGAACATCCTACTTTTTGCTGGGACTACTTTTAAAGAGAAGTTTTACTAATAATATTAAAAATAGATAATTTACTTATATCTTCTAAAATTCCTTCAACATTAATCTTATTTTCTAAATCCTTTGAAATTCCATAAGTAACATTTTCAAGTTTTAAAGAAAAAATATCTTTTCCAATGATCCATGGTATTTTTCTCATATAATCTGGAAATGGGATATTAGTATTTGGAGAGAGATCTAAATATTTACCAAAAATTTCTCTGTTCTTGCCTAAAGTAATATTTATATCTATATCCTTCAAAACCACATTTTTTATATTCTTATCCTTGCCATATATTAATATACCATTTTCCGAATTAGCAATTACATTACTTATACTCACATTTTCTATAGTATTACCAAATTCAGGAGCTAATATGGCAATAGGTTCTCCTTTACCCCACCAAGTTCCAGCAAAGATCTTAGTTTCCATAATTATATTATTTACAATTACAGAGTTCACATATCCAGATTTACCGTTGGCAAAAATACCTATACCCCTATTTGAATTTCTTATGATTAAATTAGATAAAATAACATTTCTAACCTTACTATCAAGGTGCCCAATTCTAACCCCTGCTGACCTTGTCTCCATAATACAATTGCTGATTATTACATCCTCACAAGGTCTATCCCAATTGGTAATTCCAGTTAGAGCTACACAATCATCACCACATATAAAAGTGCTATTAAAAACATATATCCGTTTTGATGAACAAAAATGCAATCCATCACTATTAGGTACTCTCAAATTATTTATTACCTGAATACCATCTACCCTTATATCTTCGGATGAATTAATAGATATTGTCCAGCATGGAGAATCTTTTATAATAACATCTCTTATAAAAATGTTCTTACAATTATAAAAGAAAATAGGTTGCTTAGGGCGTTCTTTTGTTTTACATTCTGTTTCTTCAAACTGTTCCTTATTTAATAATGATAATTCTATAAAATTATTGTGAGTGCTTAAAAAATCCATGAAACTTTCTCCAGAAAGATCTATAATTCCCTTTCCTTCTATAGCTATATTTTTCTCTGATAGAGCATACAGAAAGGATGTAACTTCACCCCATTCATTATGATAATAACCTATATTGTTATAATCATTAATATTTGAGGAAGCTTTTAAAATAGATCCTTCTTCTAAATAAAGCGTTACATTGGATCTTAATCTTAATGGCTTACATAAATATTCTCCTTGTGGAATTACCACCTTTCCACCACCATAATCATGGCAGTGATCTATCGCCTCTTGAATTATCTTTGTATTATCTGTTTTTCCATCCCCTTTAGCCCCTAATTCTAAAATATTTATTTCCATAAATAAAACCCCCAAATGAAAAAAAACGGAGTATATAAAAAAGGTGCCACAGGCTCAACGGACCCTTCAGTACTTCCCCCTTGCACCTCACTGAGAACCTTCAGTCTCAGGTTTTAGTTCCAGGTTTCATGAGAGTACCAGGCTTTACCAATACCCTCATTACTCTCTGGTACCACCTGAGTACTCGGTAAGGAGGCTTGCTCCAAACCTTTCCTCAGCCCCTGAGACTTACTTTGTCCCAGCCAAGTGCATCTTGGGATTCCCTACGGACCCCTTGATGCCTGTGGCAATTATAATTTTAACACAATTTTAAATTTTGTCAATATATTTTGGAGAATGTTCTAAAAATTCCTAT
>JAPYWU010000078.1 GCA_028276205.1 Dictyoglomaceae bacterium
AAATATCTCCTATCCTTTTCTATTAATGTTCACTTTAGCAAAATATAATTATAAAGAATTAGATTTGATGTATAGGCTTGCGGAACAAGTAGGAGCAAAGGGTTTTATACTTGAAAGATTTATTCCATTAGGTGAAGGAAATAAGATTAAAGAAATGGTTCTTTCTTATAAGGAATGGTATGAAGTGGTAGAAAGAGTTTCATTTTGGATTGATGGTGAAGTTGAAGATCTCTTACCCTATAAAGCGTTTTATATTGATTTTGAGAAAAATACTATATGGGGAGCTTTGTGCAATTTAGGAGAATCATGTGCCATTATGCCGAATGGAGATATATACCCTTGTAGAAGATTTCCTTTGATTTTAGGAAATGCTTTATATGATGATTTTAGTATAATTTATGAAAAGATTGTAAAATTTAGGGAGAATTTTAGTAAGGATAAGTTAAAGGGGAAGTGCTATTTATGTCCTGAGCCTGATTGTATAGGTTGTAGGGCCTTGTCTTATTCCCTTTTTGGTGATATATATGCTGAGGATATCCAGTGCTGGAAATTACAAATTTAATGGTAGTAATTTTTCTTTCAATATTTTTAGATTTATAACATCTTCACGATTGTATTCTAATAATAAACTTAAAGCATAGATATCTCCATATTCAATATAATGATTCCATAAGATTACAGCCATCCTACCATCTATATTTTTTAATTTTCTTGTAATACCTAATTTTTGCTCAATTCTTTTTAATCCTCCGTATAATCCCCTTTTCCAACATGAATACATTAAATCCTGATGGTATATATATTCTTCAAGATCAAGACCTAATTTTTCCTTTATAAAAGGTAAGTCAAAACGAGATCCATTATAAGTATATAATGTATGAGCTTTTTCCAATAGGATCATAATATTATAAGCTGTTATTTCGGGTCCTATTAATTGGTAAAAATGTTCCTCATAATCATTTTCCAAAAGTATACCCACAACTGTAATATAAGATGATACAGGATTTAATCCTGTGGTTTCGATATCTAAATAAGCATTATATGTTTTAATCATATCCTCTTAGGAGGTGCACATGATTCTCTTATTATTAATTTTGTAGGTAATATAACCTCTTTTTTCTTTTTCCTTCCTCTTTTGAGTCTTTCAAATAAAAGTTTTACCGCTGTTTCACCCAGTTCATATGCTGGCTGATATACAGCTGTTAGGGGTGGTGAAAAATATGGGAACCATTCCATATCATCAAAAGATATTAAGGATAGATCTGAGGGAATTTTTATTCCTATTTCAGTTATTCTTTTTAGGGCTCCTAACGCCATTAAGTTATTACTTGTAAAGATAGCTGTTGGTGGATTTTTTAAGTTTAAAAGATGGCTTGTTCCTTCATATCCTCCCTTTTCTTTAAAGTCCCCCTCATAGATTAAGTTATCGTCCTTTGTAATATTATTCTCTTCTAAAGCTTTAAGATATCCCTCTAATCTTTCGCACCCTGTGGTAGTGTCTAATGGTCCTGTAACTATACCAATTCTCTTATGTCCTAAACTAATTAGATAATTTATAGCATCATAAGTACCTTTTACATTATCCACTAAAACTACGTCTTCATCTAAACCTTCTATTTTCCTATCTACTAAAACAATTGGTATATTTTTTTCTCTAAATAAATCCAGATTTTCTCTTGTCTCACTACTTTTACTTGGTGTAATTATTAATCCATCTACTCTTCTACTAAATAGCACTTCTATATAGTTTTTTTCCTTTTCCACATCCTCATCAGAATTACATAATATTAAGTTATAGTTATATTTTGCGAGGTAATCTTCTACGCCTCTAACAACCTCTGGATAGAATAGGTTTGTAATATTGGATATTATCAATCCAATAGTGTTAGTTATTTTTTTTCGTAAACTACTGGCTAAAATGTTAGGTCTATATCCTAAAGTTTTTATAGCCTCATATACTCTTTCTCTTGTTTCTTTTTCCACATACCTTGTTTTATTTATCACATGAGAAACAGTACTTATAGAAACTCCCGCTAATTTAGCCACATCTTTCATTGTTGGAGATTTTTTTTCTTGTCTTCTCATATACTTCCTTCTCTCCTTTAATTTTTTTTGTTTTCAGTTTGTTTTATTCTAAATTTTTTTAATAATTCTTTCAAGAAGAAATACTAAATTTGGAACCATTTACTTAGTTTTTTTTAATGATTTTTTTCTTTAATATCGATAATTTTATAAAAATTCTCAGATAAGAAAAGTTAATTCTTTTAAAATAGAAGTTTTAAAAAGCTAAGTTAAAAGAATTATTATGTGTTCTTATCTTAGTTCTTTTTTGTAGTTTTACTTAACATTCTCCTTTAATATTGACTTAACATAAAATATTTTTTATAATATGGTAAAACGATTGCAAAGCGTTTTCATATAGTAAAAATTAGTTAAAAGGGGAAAAATAGAAACACTCCAAATTTTAATTCCTTGGAATAGATAGAGAGGGGAAAAGAGGTAAAAGAATATAGGATTAAAAGGCTCCTATATATATTAAATAAAGGGGAGGTATAAGGAGGTATGAAAAAGATTTTTGTGATCTGTACCATATTAATGTTTTTACTCTTTATTGTTGGTTGTGCAAAGGCACCTACAACTGAGCAGCTTCAAAAAGTGGAAGAAGTTAAAAGAGAGGTTGCTTCAGTACCAAGTGTTCCAAATGCTTTAGTTATAACAACTTTTGAGAGTGGCAAGGAAGAAGGATGGACAGCAAGAGGGGATAATGTTAAGATCTTAGTAACAGATAAAGAGGCACATACAGGTAAGTATAGTTTATATGTCTCAGGAAGAAGTAATGGTTGGCATGGTGCACAAATTCAATTAAAAGATATATTGAAACCAGGAAAAGTTTACAGCATATCTGTATGGGTAATGCAAAAATCTGGATCAAGCCAATATTTAGGTCTTACTATGCAAAGAAAATATGATACCGATTCTAATACTCAATATGATTGGATAAAGCATGAAAATAATGTGCCCAGTGGAAAATGGGTAGAACTTTCTGGTACATATGAGATTCCTGCCAATGTTTCTATTCTTGACCTTACCTTATATGTGGAAGCTCCATCAAATACTACTCTTGATTTTTATATTGATGATCTTGTTATTGTAGAAGGAAAAACTGGTTTTAGAATTACTCCTGAATTATATGAATTGGTAGCAAAGAATATTAAATAATTTATAAAAAGAAAAATTTTAAATTTATTTTAAAACTATGTTATAATATTTATGAGGGAAAGCTGGAAATGCTTTCCCTCATAATAAAAAATAAATAATATAAAAGGAGAGAACTATGAGTTTAAATGGAGATTTGAAAAGCGTTTCATTATGGGAAGTTCTTGAGATTTTATCCTTTAGTAGAAAAACAGGAAGACTACAATTAACTCATGGTTCTAAAAAAACTGATGTTTATTTTGAAGAAGGTAGAATTAAGCATATAAAGGCAGATAACTGTGAAGATAATGATGCTATATTAGGGCTTGCCTTATGGAAAGAAGGAAATTTTACCTTCTTCCCAGATGAAAAAGCTCCTAAAACAAATTTAAATTTAGATCCTCTCCATATTCTTGTAGATGTATCCAAGGATATTGATCTTATTGAATATTTAGGAGATCTTATTTTCCTATTTATTAATATTGCCAATTTAACTGATGAAGAGAAGAATGTAGGATTATTGTTTGATGGACTTAAACCTACTAAGGAAATTATCTTGAATTCTTCATATGGCGAAGCAAAGACATTAAGAATTATTGAAAAGCTTAGAAAAAATAGAAATCTTTTAAGAATAGATGAAAATTTAAATCTATTTTGGGCTTATACCTTCTGGAGATATTTTATTTTTACTCTTGAAAAGGAAAATGAGAGAGATTTTCGTAAAAAATGGACAGATACCTTGAATAAAATGCCATCTACCTATAAACTTGCTTTTGAACTTCTAACTCGTGATAAAAAAGTGGAATGGTTTAATATGTTCCCTTTAATCAGGGAGATTCCAAGTTCAGAATTCTTCCCAGTAGTTAGGGATGCTTTCTATTTTATAGAAAGTTATAGAAAGCTTGAGATTAACAATGTTATTGATACTGGAAAGATTCTTTTCTTAAGCCAAGAACTGGAGCCTTATATGGATAAGGTGTATGTGCCTATAAAGCATAGTGAGATTATTGAAGAAAATATTGTTCTTTGGTCTTTTGATGGGAAAAGAGTTTTAAGAGAAATAATTGATATTTTACCTTTCGGTGAATTGAGAAAATTACAACTTGTAAAGGCTGTAATGGATAAAAAATTAATCTTAACATTAGGAGATAATTTAAAACTTGATTTTTTAAATTATTTCTTTAATTTCTGGCAAGATATACTTGTTAGAATCGAAAAGAAAGGAAAGGCAGAAGAATTTAAAAAAGAATGGGATAAATTTATATATGAAAGTCTTTCTGATGTAAAGCATCTTTTCTCCCATCTAACTTTTGAAACTAAGCCTAATTTCCCCTATTTTTATAAAAACATAGCCAAATCACAAGAGGATGAGTTAAGGGCGTTTTTGAGAGAAGCAATTAAAGTAGTATATGATTATGGAGAAAAGGTACTTTCTAAGGAAGAAATAGATGAGGCAATTAATAATGTACTTCAAAATGTGGAAAAATTTTCTTCTCAACAAGTAAAAGAGGCTATTTCTAATTTACTAAATGATGTATACATAAAGTAATTTTTTTAAGTTGCAAAAAATGATAAAATTACTTTATTGTGGAAGCAATAAGTTTATTTATAAGAATTATTGTTCTTATAAGCCTGGGAGGTATTAGTTTTTCTTTTTTCCAGGCTTTTAGAAGTTTTTCTTTATTATTTTTTTTAAATAAATTTATTTCATCAAAGACAGAGATTGGTATTTTGCTTTCACTTGGAAGTTTTATAGGGATAGTTATCCCTCCATTAATTGGATATTTATCAGATAAACTTAGGAATTTTCTTAAAGGAAGAAAAGTTCTAATAATATTCTTTCTAATTTTATTTCTTTTTTCTATTTATGGCCTTGAAAAAGTAAAAGACATATCCAGTTTATATCTTTATATAACTTTCTCCTTTATATGTTTTTATTCTGGTTTTTCCATCTATCAAGCTCTAATTCCCGATCTGATACCTAGAGACACATATGCTCGTGCAACAGGTATAATAAATTTTACATCTCAATTTTTTCAAGGTTTATATATATTCATCGTGGTAATTGCCCATGCATCTAATTTGACCTTTAAACTTCTTAAATATGGAACATTGATTTCTGCATTTTTTTTATTATTTTTACCTGAAAAATCAGGTGTTAGTAAAAAAGAAAATCTAAAATTAGATTTAGAACTCTTTAAAGGGAGATTTTGGTTTTTATTATTCTTTCTTCAATTTTCCATTTGGTATGGCGTTTCTTCGGTTAGTTCATTTATTCTTTTATTCTTTCAAGATGCTCTTTCAGCATCTATTAGTGACTATATGGTGGTACTTGCTATTTTTGGAATTTTAACTGCTCTTTCTACTTTTGTATCTGGCTTTCTTGCTGATAAATATTCTAAAGAAAAACTTTCTGTTTTTTCTTTATTTCTTTTTGGACTAAGCAGTTTTTTGTTTTCTCAAACCTATAGGATATCTCATGCTTTTATTGCATCTATAATTTACGGTATTAGTTTAGGATCTTTAATGGTTATTCCTTATAGTCTTATTCTTGAATATACACCTAAGGGAAAAGCTGGAAGTTTTGTAGGGGTTAATACTCTTGTGATTTCTATGTCACAGGTTTTGGCATATTTTACTTCTGGAATGACTATTGATTTAGGGGGATATAGGATTAATTTCTTACAGGGATTAATTTCTTCTATCCTTGGGCTTTTAATTCTTAAAGAGATTAAAAACAGTAGGTTGAAAAACTTATCTTAACATTCCTTTTGATAATATGCTGAGCTCCTCTAAATATTCTTTTGGGTAAGGAGCAAGGTTTCTATAATTATGATTTAAAGTTTTTTCAGGTTTGAAAGTTTGCAGAAAATAAGGAACATCTTCAATAATATTTTTTATCTCTATAATATCCTCTTTTTCTACAATATTTGGTACCACGGTAGTTCTAATCTCAAAATTAATATTGCTTTCTTTTAATATTCTTAGAGATTCTTTTATCTTACTTACATATTTTTGGGCTAATTCTTCTGAAAGTCCTATTGCTATAGCATATTTTGAGGGTGATGTTTTAAAGTCCATAGCTACATAATCGACTAATTTGCTTTTTATTAGTTCTATAAGCATTTTAGGATTTGATCCATTTGTATCTAATTTTATGGAATATCTCTTTCTTTTTAATTTAAATAAAAAGGAGGGGAGATCCTCTTGTAATGTAGGCTCCCCTCCTGTTATTACAATTCCCTTTATTATTTTTCTTCTTCTATCAATTTCTTCTATTATAAAATCTTCAGAATAGGTACCTTTTTTCCTTGTAGAAATAAGCTCAGGGTTGTGGCAGAAGGGGCAACGAAAGTTACAACCCTGAGTAAATATAACAAAACTTGGTTTTCCAGGATAATCTATGAGACTAAATCCCAGGTAACCTGAGATTTTCATGTTTTCTCCTCTCTTTTAATGTCAATATGAAGGTTTTTCTTAATTTGAATTCTTCTTGTTTTCCTTTATTCCAACTTTTAACCGGTCTGTAATATCCTACCACTCTTGAATAAACTTCTGTCTCTTTTCCACAAGTGGGGCATTTTTCATAATTTCCTCTAAGGTAGCCATGCTCAGGACATATGCTAAAGGTAGGAGTTAA
>JAPYWU010000079.1 GCA_028276205.1 Dictyoglomaceae bacterium
AAATTTTTCAATATAAAAAATGAGGTAGGAGAAGATTAAAAACCTCTCCTACCTCATATAAAAAATATATATTTATTGTTTTGTAGCAAGAGACAATACTTCAGAATCAGTTAACACGCCATTGTATATTCTCAATTCATCAAGTTTACCTTTAAAAGGTGGATCCCACCAATTTACTCCTAAAGTTATTACAACTTTATCTCCTCTAAATAGATCTTGTACTTTCTTACCTTCGAACCTTTTTTCTCCATTTATATATACTCTAACTAAACCATTATCTACAGTAACAGCAAAGTGATACCATTTATGAGTCTCTAATTTTACGTCGGTCCATCCATCGAACCATGCACTTCCAGACCAGAAACCAGCTCTACCTTCAAATAAAGAATGCCCTCCTGGAACTATACTTATCCATGTATCAGGGTTTACTGCTGCAAAAAATGCAGTAGTATAATAATTTAATTCTTCAGGGTAAATCCAAAGAGCTATTGAATATTCATATGTCTCTATAGGTCCTTCATAAAGTAAAACTCCAGAATTTCCATCTAACACTAATGCCTTACCTACGACTCCTTCTCCAAAACTTACTTGTCCACCTTCTTGCCCAATTTTAGGACCAATAACTTTACCTTCTCCTAACAAACCATTAGCATCTTTTAAATCTCCCTCAAAAGGATAATAGGCCACTAAACCTTTGGGAAGTTCAAGTTTTTGTGGTATCTGTTGAATTTGCTGTAAAGATGTTTCTCCTGTTTTAGTACATCCGGCAATTATCAACAATATAACTAAAATCCCTAATATACTTATTAACTTCTTCATCTTTTAAACCCCCTTTTAATTAATTTTCAACCTTGAAACTATCTTTATAAGCACTATAGCTTAAAAAAATTTCCTAAATATCACCTCCCCATTATCCTTTTCTGGAAAGGTTTCCATTGACATATAAAAAATAATTATTCAATAAAAACCAAGTCATTTTATAATCTTATTTAATAAAACTTTTATTCAAATTTTAATACCACATTTTTAAATAGTCAATAGACAATAAAGGGGGATTATAAAAATCCCCCTTTATATGTATTAGTAAACTTATTTTTTCTTTATCCTAATAATAGTTAAAGAATACTTAGGAAATTCATAAACAAAATTATTCCTAACCCCATTAAAGGTTGTAATCTGAGGGAATATCTTTTTAGGATTATCCATAGAATTTTCATCTTTTAAATTATCAGAGGTCAAAACTGTTATTTCTGCATCGGGTAATATGGATTCATTAGAAAGCCCCTTTAATAAGATGTTAATTTTTTTGTTTTCTCCTGAAATATTCACTACTTTCAATATCACATCTCCATTCATATCCTCTACAGCATTAGCATAAATCTCTTTCTTTTCCATTTTATCCTCTACATCGTGAACCAATACTCCATCAAGATAACAACGGATTCTATTTCCATTTACTTCAATCTTAATATCATACCATCTATCTTCTATAACTCTAATATTAGCCGAACTTCCTATTATACTTTTTATTCCATTTACAGATTTTTCTATTGCGGTATAAGAATTTCCCCAACCTCCTATATTCCACCAGTAGAAATTATCAAAATCTTTTACACCAAACATAATAAGGAATCCTTCTCTACCAGAATTCTTCTTTGCCTTTACTTGAATAGTATAATTATTCCATTCTTTATTTCCTGTTACAGCAAAACAATTTTCAGAAAGAGTAGATTGAGAGAATACACCATTCCTTTGTGTCCATATGCCTCTAAAAACAATCCAATTTTTCATAGTATCTTTAAAATTATCCTCATAAAGGACATTTTGAGTATTATTATCTATTATTTTTAAGTCTTTATACTCAACTGCAGTTTGCCAAGACCCCAAACCTATCATTCCTGTAATATTCATTTTAGAAGGATCTGCTGGGATATTTAAATTCATAGGTAAAATATATCTTCCTTTATTCTCATTTAACATCTTAATTACATAATAATTTGGTGTAGCATACGAAGATTTATTATTAAACCATATAAGATTTGGTTGCCATTGACTTACTCCTTCTTTTCCAAATAGAGGTGCATAAGAAATCATTTTTACTACATCCGAATATTTCTCAATATTTATAAGATAAGCAGCTTCTGCTAACGCAGACTCTAAATTATTTCTTCTTCCTTGTCCATGAGCAGCATATTCTCCTACATAAACTTTATAATTTTTATCATAATTGGCATATCTTTCAGTATTAGATAAGAACCATTCAGGTGCCATATAATAATGCTCATCCACTAAATCTGCTTTTCCTTTACTCTTAACCCAATTCCAACCATCATCAAAAATTTTCCCACTTGGAGAAGGTCCTACCCCAAAAATTACATTCATATTAGGGTATTTTTTCTTTATAGCATCATAAAATTTCTCATATCTCACATAATAATCGTATCCCCACTGCTCATTTCCTATCTCTATATATTTCATATTAAAAGGTTCAGGATGCCCAAGTTGAGCTCTTACAGCTCCCCATTTTGTATTCACTGAACCATTTGCAAATTCTATTAAATCTAAAGCATCCTGTATATACTCATCAAGTTTATCCAAAGGTACCATATCATTCGGGCCACTTCCTTGAAATGACATACCACAATTTATAACAGGAACAGGCTCTGCTCCTATATCTTCACAAAATAGAAAATATTCATAAAATCCTAACCCTAAACTCTGGTAATATCCCCAAAAGTTTGGTATTGTAGGTCTCTCAGATGGATCACCAATAGTTTTCTTCCAACGATAAGCATCAGCCATTGTCCTTCCTTGTACTAAACATCCCCCTGGAAATCTAATAAAGGAGGGCCTCAGATCTGCAACTAACTTTGCCAAATCATATCTAAGACCGTTTTTTCTACCCTTCCATGTGTTTTGTGGGAACAAAGATATAAAATCTAAATCCAATATTCCTTTTTGGTTAACAGAAATTACAAACCTTCCATCCTCTATCTCATTCTCACAAGTCACTATTTTTTCATATTTTTGCCAATTTTTTCCAATACCTTCTATAATTCCTTTAAATCCAACATTGCCTTTTCTATCTGATACTTCGAATAAAATATTTTTTATACTATTATCCGGACTTCTGGCGTAAAGAGTAATTATATAATTTTCTCCTTTTTTTACTGTAATACCATGATATCCTTGGTTAGAAATAATTATTCCTTTATCAATGCTACTTATAACAATTCGTAAATATGTAGGGTTTTTAGAACTTATAGGATTGTTCTTTTCAATACCATATCCAGCCTTATCTTTACCTAATGTATTTATAGACCAATTATATAATGGGTTAGGAAATTCAAAGGATCTATTTTGAATTAGCTCTGCATATAATCCTCCATCACCTGCATAATTAATATCTTCAAAAAAAACTCCATATAACATAGGGCTAATTTCTATTCCTCTTTTCAAAGTATCAACTTCTAATGTATTGTAAGTTTCAGCTCCAAATTCTATATCTAACAATAAAAGCATACATATAGAAAATAACAATAGCATTTTTTTATGTCTCATTTTTTAACCTCCTTTTTATATTTATATACGGAAACCTTTCCAGAAAGATATAAAATTAAGGTCAATATACTTTCTTCTAAATATAATGAACATGAATTAATACTTTACTGCACCAAAAGTTAGTCCTCTTAAAAGATATCTTTGCATTGTAAAAGAAAAAATTACAGCGGGAAGCATAGTAACAATTCCTGCTGCAGAAAGAGGTCCCCATGCAATTCTCCATCCAGTGATATACCTACCTAAATATACAGGTAGTGTTTGAGAATTAGCTGTACTTGTCAAAATTAAAGCAAGCAAAAATTCACCCCAACAAGTAACAAAACTTAAAGTCATCATAGCTGCAAGCCCTGGTGCACTCAAAGGTAATATAACATGAAAGAAGGTTTTCATAGCAGATGCTCCATCTATATATGCTGCCTCATCCAATTCTTTAGGAATACCATTAAAGAAAGATATTAAAACCCATGTGCTAAATGGTATTGTAAAAACAAGATAAACTAATATAAGAGCAATCCATGTATCAAGTAGTTTCAAATTCTTAAAAAGTATATAAAGAGGTAAAGCGGTAGCTATTGGTGGTAGCATTCTAACAGAGATTATCCAAGAGGCAAACCTTCTGCCTCCCGTTTTAAATCTGGCAATAGAATAAGCAGATAATGACGCAATAATAACAGCTAAAATGGAAGTTATTAAAGATATAACTGTGCTATTTCTAAGATAAGGGGTAATGTTCTCTATAGAAGTTGTAGTACTTCCGTAAAAACCACCACCCCCAGTAAAATTTTCTATAGTCAATGTCTTAGGAATTATAGTAGGGGGCCATGTAAACCAATCACTTGCAGGTTTAAAGGCAGTAGTAATAAGCCAATAGACAGGGAAAAGAAAGAAAAACAATATAAAAATAAGTAAAATCCATTTTATCAAATTAATAAATATTTTCATGAAATCATCCTCCTATAACTCTAAATATTCCCAAAGTCTCATTGTCTTAATTAGAAGATTAGTTAACAAAGTTATAACTATTAATAATAGTACGCTTAATGCTGAGGCATATCCTACATCCCAACCAAAGGAAACTCCTACTTTATAAATATAAAAACTTAAAGTATGAGTAGCATATCCAGGACCACCAAAACTGGTCATATATACAATATCAAACATTCTTAATATATCAATGAGCCTTAATATTATTAATATCCAAAAAAGGGGTTTTAACATAGGAAATTCTACATATCTAAAAATTATCCATCTATTACCACCATCAACCTTTGCAGCCTCTATTAAATCATTAGGTACTGTTTGTAATCCTGCATACAATACCAAAAAAATAAATGGTGTCCATTGCCATATATCCATAATTACTACAGCAATACGGGCAAAAAATGGATCTCCAAACCAAGCTATTTTATTTACTTTAAACAAACTCAACAAATAATTTACAGGTCCATATTCATAATTAAAAAGCATTTTCCATATAACTCCTACAACTACTGCAGGTATCATCATAGGAAGCAATAAAGAACTTCTTACAATCTTTTCTCCTACTAAATTTTGAATAAAAAGAGCAATAAATCCTCCTAATAAAATCTCTAAAGGTAAAGCTATTAAAACCAGCATTATTGTGAATTCTAAAGTGGAATGAACGCCCTCATCTTTAAAGACATTTATATAATTTCCCAACCCCACAAAATATGGAGCTTTCCATTCTGATAAATTATAATGCATAAAAGAAATAACAACCATATAAATAAAAGGGAAAATGGTAAGAAGTAAAAATACAAAAACAAGAGGCATAACCATAAAAATTGCTACTCTTCTTGTACCTTTATCCATTAATAATTCCCCCTAAATAAATTTTAAGGAGAGGGAGAATATATTCTCCCTCTCCCTTGAGTAAGGATTTTTACTTGCCAGCTAAGATATCTAACCATTGATTAGCTAATTTGTTAAGCTCCTCTACAGTATTAGGTCTCTTACCCATCAAAATCTCTGAGAATACACCAACTGTAACATCTTCTAACTTTGGCTCTTCTGGTATTCTTGGCCTATGAGCTTGAGTTTTTATTGTCTGTAAGAAGACTGAAACTCTTGGATCTGCTTTTCTAACTTCAGGATCCCTTACAGTAGACAACCTTGAGGGAGCAACACCATATTTTATGAACTTAATTTTATCATTCTCTTTATTTGTAGCAAATTGAATGAATAAGAAAGCCTCTCTCTTGTTCTTACTTGCAATGTTTAAGCCTAAAGCCCAATTACCACTAACGGAATGTCCACTTGGCATTAATGCAACTCCAACCTTCTTATCAAAAGGTTGCAATGCGGAAGATGTCTTAAAGGTAGCCCATACTCCGGTCCACTGAGGCACCATAGCTACAGTCCCTCTTGCAAAATATTCTAAGGTTTCTCCATAATCAGACCCCAGAGGATCAGGGCTGTATGGCATTAAAGCTTTCATCATCTCAAGAGCTTTAACTCCTTCAGGAGTATTAAAGGCAGGTTTTTTCTGACTAGTGAAATAATCACCATAATCAAGATCCACAGGACCAAACTTTTTAATTCCTTCAGCACTTCTTCTGAATGGTGCAAAGAATAGTAGATACATATAGAATAGAGTATGGGTTCTGGGAAACATTAGAGCAATTCCATAATCAGTAGGAGAATTAGGATTATATTTTTTGGTAAAGAATTTTGCTACATCTACCGCCTCTTCCCAAGTCTTTGGAACAGCAAGATCTTTATTAAACATTGATTTAAATTGAGCTTTTAATTTAGGATCTGAGAAAAGATCTTTACGATAATAAAAGAGCATAGTATTGCAATAAAAAGGTATTCCTATATTTTTACCAGCCCACATTCCAGCTATATGCCATATGGTGGGATCAAAATCTTTCATGTCCCAATTAGGATCAACAAGATCTGGATTTTGTTTTCTAAACTCCTCAAGATCTACAAAACCTTTTGCTACTGCACCAGCTGTCATCACATCCCATGTGGCCACATCAAAGGCTCCAGTGCCACTGGCCACATCCGCCAACATTCTTGGATAAAGTACTTCCCAGGAAATAGGAGTCACTTGTACCTTAATATCCGGATATTTTTGCATAAACCTTTGAGCAATGTCTTGTAATGCATCAGCATTATCAGGTGAGGACCAAACATTAAGTACGACCTGCTTTTGAGCATAACCTACCATTAACAAACCCAATACAAAGATGAGAA
>JAPYWU010000002.1 GCA_028276205.1 Dictyoglomaceae bacterium
TCCATATATTATTCTTGTAAAAGGTGTTATAGATACAAGTGGTGAAAAAGGCCAAGTTACTATTGAATCCAATAAGACTATTATTGGTATAACGGAGAATGCAGGTATTGTTGGCTGGGGTTTATATATAAAAGGAGTAAGTAATGTAATTATTAGAAACTTAACCATAAAGAATACTTTTGAAGATCCAAAAAATGATGCCATAACTGTAGAAAGTTCTAAAAATGTTTGGATAGACCATTGTACATTAAGTAGCGATAGGGTTGTGGTACCAGAAAGAGAAAAAGAAAAGGATAAAGTTGATGCATTGTTAGACATTGTAAAAGGATCTCAAGGAGTCACTGTTTCATGGAATATTTTTGAAAATAGTTGGAAATGTTCCCAAGTAGGTAGTAGCGATAGCTCTACAGTAGATGTAGATGCAAGAGTGACTTATCACCATAATATCTTTAGAAATACAAATTCACGAAATCCATCTGTAAGATTTGGAACTGTCCATATATTTAATAACTATTATCAAAATATACTTCTTTATGGTATTGCATCCAGAATGGGTGCAAAAGTAATTGTGGAAAATAACTATTTTGAAAATGTTAAGCTTCCAATGACTACTCAGTTTGAAAGTCCACAAGATGGTTATATAAAAGAATCCAACAATTTCTATTGGGAATGTGGAGAAAATAATATAACTCAAGAATTGAAAGACTTCAATATTCCATATGAGTATGAATTGGATGAGCCTGATGTAGTTCCATATTTATTAGAAAATGGTGCAGGAGCAGGAAAGAAAGTGCTTTTACCTTAAAGGAGAGATTTTTATGAAAAGATTTTTGGTTTTTTCTTTGTTTTTCTTAGTGCTATTTATTATTTCTTTTTCTCAAGAAAAGAATTCAGCAGGATTTTGGCAAAGTGTGTATGGTGGAGAAAAAAGTGAAAAGGGTTATGGAATAGTTAAAGGTAAAGATGGTTATATTCTTGTAGGTGAGACATCTTCTTTTGGTAATGGTGGAAAGGATGTCTACATTATCAAGATAGATAGAAGAGGAAAAAAGATCTGGGAAAAGGCTTATGGTGGTTCCAAGGATGATTATGCTTATTCAATTTGTAAGGCAAAGGATGGATATCTTATAGTTGGTGGTACCAGATCTTTTGGGGCAGGAAATAGTGATGTATTTGTCTTGAAGATAAATGAAGATGGAGATCTTATATGGCAAAAAAATTTTGGAGATAAAGGTTTTGAGGAAGGTTGGAGAATAACAAAGGACTATGAAGGAAATTTTTTAGTAGTGGGAAGGACCAATTCTTTTGGAAAAGGGCAATATGATATTTATCTTTTAAAGATTGATGATAATGGTAATAAGCTTTGGGAAAAGGCATTTGGAGATAAAATGAGTGAATATGGATATGGGGTAGTGGCTGATAAAGATGGATATGTGGCTGTAGGAATATCTAATTCCTTTTCCGAATCTCAGAATATATATGTAATAAAAGTGGATAAAAAAGGTAATTTGATTTGGGATAAGGTTTTTGGGGGAAAGGGATTTGATTATGCCTATGATGTTACTTCATGTAAAGAGGGTTATGTAATTGTTGGGAATTCTAATTCTTTTTCAGATAATACCGATCTATATGTAATAAAGATTAATAAAAATGGAGAAAAAATATGGGAAAGGGTTTATGGTGGTAAAGGCTATGATACAGGATTTTTTATTATGCCTTCTAAAGATAAAATGGGATATTTAATAGTGGGCGGATCTAATTCCAAAGGGGCAGGAAATAGTGATGTATATGTAGTGAAGATTGATGAAAATGGAGATCTTCTTTGGGAGAGATTTTTTGGGGGAGCTGATTTGGATGAAGGTTGGGGAGCCATATATGATCTTAATTATTTGGTAATTGTTGGTAGATCTGAATCTTTTAGTACTGCTAATAGTGAGCTTTATGTGGTAAGGTTTAGGGAATAAATTCATAGAAAGAGGGAGGAAATATGGTGGATATTATTTCTTATGGTGAGGTGATGGTAAGAATCACCCCCGAAAGATATCGTACTTTTCTAAGTAGCAATACTTGGAACGTGGAGATAGGCGGTACAGAGGCTAATGTCCTTATCTCTCTTTCTTTGTTAGGATTAAAAACTGAGTTTATTTCATTTTTTCCTAATAACTTTTTAGGGTATAGGGCTCTAAGTGAGCTTAGAAAATATGGTGTTGGGACAAATAGGGTGAGGCTTATATCAGAGGGAAGAATGGGAATGTATTTTGTGGAACTTCATCATAGGACAAAAGGTATTAAAGTCCTTTATGATAGAAAGAACTCTTCTTTTTCCTTAACTCCTCTTTCTGATAGTGATCTTGATTATCTCAAAAAAGCCAAACTTATTCATCTAACTGGAATAACTCCAAGCTTAAGCGAGATATGTAAAAATAATGTCATAAAGATCTGTACATCAAAAAAAGAGAGTCAAAAATTATCCTTTGATGTGAATTATAGGCAAAAGTTATGGGGAGTAGAAGAATGTCGTAGATTTTTAGACATAGTAATTCCCTTTGTAGATATTCTTTTTATTAAGAGAGAAGATTATAAGTTACTATTTGGAAATAATGTAGAAGATGATAAAATTTTATATAATCTTCAGAAGAAGTTTGGGAAGGAAAAAATTTATGTTCTTACAAGAGGGGAAGAGGGATGTTCTGTACTTTATGGAGACAAATATTTTCATCAAAAGGCTTTAACTACAGATATAGTAGATAGGATTGGAGCGGGAGATGCATTTGTTGCTGGTTTTCTCTATGGATATATAAAGGATAAAACCCTTGAAGAATGTGCCCAATATGGGAATATATTAGCATCTCTAAAGATGAGCATATTTGGGGACTTTTTAGCCTTGGATGAAGAGACTTTAGAAGGATTTTTAGAATCTTTTAATAATGAATGGAGTGTGGAAAGATGAAATCTAAAATAGGTATAGGATCTGCAGGGCAAACTTTAGATATTCTTGAATATATAATTTTGGCTGGAAGAGAGGTTTCTTTAAAAGAGATATCGGAGGAGATTGGGCTTCACATATCCACTGTACATCGGTATCTATCTACCTTAATTGAGAAAGGCTATGTAAGAAAGACTCCTGCAGGATTATATAAACCAGGATTTAGAATTTTAGAACTTTCTTCCTATATTCTTCAAAGTCTTGATTTAAGAGATATAGCTCGTCCCTATCTTATTGAATTAATGGAGAATACAAAACAGACAGTACATTTAACAATAAAAGATGGATATGAAGGAGTATATATTGACAAAGTAGAAGGTCCAGGGACTCTTCCTATGATGTCAAGGATTGGTATGAGAATGCCTCTTTATTCTACGAGTTTTGGTAAAGTCCTTCTTGCCTTCAGTTCCGATGAATATATAGAGGATTATATTAAAAAGGTGCCTTTGATTCCAAGGACAGATAAAACTATTACAGATCCTAATAAATTAAGGGAAGAATTACAAAGGGTTAGAAACCAGGGATATGCTTTTGATAATGAGGAAAATGAAAGAGGAATAAAGTGTATTGGCGCTCCTATCTTTGATTTTTCTCAAAGGGTTGTAGCTGCGGTCTCTATATCTGGTTACTACCTATCGGTAGAGGAAAATAAAGATACATATCTCTCTGAACTTTTAAAAACATGCGAAAAAATATCTAATGCTTTAAGGGGTAAGAAATAAAGGAGGATATTTTTATGGACTTATCTTGCAATTATGTAGGATTGAAGCTTAAAAATCCTATTATTGTTGCCTCTTCAGGCCTTACAGAAAATGTTAAAAACATGAAAAAATGCGAAGAAAATGGAGCAGGAGCGGTGGTAGTAAAGTCCCTTTTTGAAGAAGAAATATGTAGGATATCACCTACTCCTCGCTTTGAGATAATAAATAGGACCATGGGACCTCTTAGATCTCAAACTTTTTATTCATTTGAGCAGGCAAGTCCTTTTGGTCCTGAAGAATATTTTAAGGAGATTAGTAAAGCCTTAGATACCTTGTCTATACCAGTAATTCCCAGTATAAATTGTATAACCGATGAAGGATGGCTTAAGTATTCAAAGATGGCAGAAGAGGTAGGTGCTCCTGCTCTTGAATTGAATGTCTCTTGTCCTCATGCATCCATATCCTTTAGAGGACAAGATGTAGATGATACTATCTTGAGAGTTGCGAAAATGGTAAGGGAAAATGTAAAGATTCCAATTATTGTAAAGATGCCTATGCAACTTTCATCTCCTCTTGCAGTGGCTAAAAATTTAGAAAATATTGGGGTTGATGGAGTTGTTATGTTTAATAGATTAACAGGGCTTGATATAGATCTTGATACAGAAAAGCCTATTTTACATGGTGGATACGCTGGACATGGTGGTCCTTGGGCATTTAACTATGTTTTGAGATGGATTGCTACTTCTCGTACTCATTTAAAATTATCAATTGCAGGCTCTGGAGGAGTGGGTAGTGGAGATGATGTGGCTAAATATATACTAACTGGCGCTGATGTGGTTCAAATATGTAGTGTAATCTATCTTATGGGTTATGAAATAATTTCAAAAATAATAGAAGGATTAAAAAGATTTATGGAGAAAAAGAATTATAAAAGCCCTTCAGAGTTTAGAGGGAAAGTTTCAGGAAAAGTTATTCTTGGAAATAATGATATTGATAGAAGGCATCTTTATGAAGCATATATTGATGAAAATCTTTGTACATCTTGTGGAATATGTAAGAAGGTATGTATTTATTCTGCTCCAATTGAGAAAGATGGAAAATATTTTATTACCGATTTATGTGATGGTTGTGGTTTATGCGTAAAACTATGCCCAGTAAAAGCAATAAGTATGGTACCAAGGAGGAATAGCAATGAAAATAATTAAAGGAGATGTAATAGTTATAGGTGCTGGAGGGGCGGGTCTTAGATCTGCTTTATCCGCTTATGAAAAAAATCCAAATTTAAAGATTATTTTATTAGCTAAAAAGCCAGTTGGAAAAGGTGGCGTAACAGCAAATGCCTTTTCAGATAGAATGGCTTTTCATGCCACATTATCTTATACATTACCTATTCAAAATAATTATATTTATCATGCCATGGATATATATAAGATTGGGGGAGAAGTATCGGATTATAATCTGGCTGAAATATTGGCTAAAAATAGTGAAGAGGCAATTAACTACCTTATATCTATAGGAGTACCTTTTGTAAAAACTCAAGATGGAAAAGTTGATCAATTTCTTACCGATGGTTCTGAGTATCCCAGGGCATGTTATGTAGGACCAAACACTGCCATTGACATAGCTAAAGCATTAGCTAAGAAGGTAAGAGAAACAAATATTGAGACTTATGAAAATGTAATGGTTTATGATTTAATAGTCAAAGAAAATAGAGTTATCGGCGCAAAAGCTATAGATATGAGTACACAAGAAAAAATAATTATTAAGGGTAAAGCTTTTATCCTTGCAACAGGGGGTGCGGGGGCTATATATCGTCAAAATGTATTTACGACAGAAATGACAGGAGACGGATATGCTGTATCGTTAAGAGCTGGGGCTCAAATGGTTAATATGGAGTTTATGCAAATTGGTATATGTCATCCTCAAATTCTTTTTGCTGAATCAGGAAGTATGTTTAGGGCATTACCTAAGATAGTATATGAAGATGGTAGAGAGTTTTTATTAGATTATCTTACAGAAGAGGATAAAGCTAATCTTTGTGTTCTTGAATTTAAAAAGGGAGCTCATTGGCCAGTATCTTATGAATCACCCACAAAAGTTATCGATTTAGCTGTTTATTATCATATAAAACAAGGTCATAAAGTATATATGAATTATATGGAAAATCCGTCTTATCTATCCTATGAGAGTATTCCAGAGGAGATCTTGAGATGGAGCGAAAAGATTGGAAAAGAAATTTTTAAAGATACTACTACTCCTTATGAAAGGCTTAAGTTAATAAATCCTTCAATTATGGAATGGCTAAAAAATTACAACATAGATCTTTCAAAAGAATTACTTCCCATACAAAATGCTCTTCAACATTTTCAAGGAGGGGTAAAAATAAGAGAAGATGCAAGGACAAGTTTAGAGGGGCTTTATGCTGCTGGAGAAGTGGCAGGTGGGCAACATGGTGCTAATCGTCCTGGAGGAAATTCACTGCTGGATACTCAAGTATTTGGTAAAATAGCGGGAGAAAGTGCAGTCTACTATGCTTCTAAAGTAGATTTTGTAGATTTTAATTTGAATGAAGTAGAGGATAGGATTTCTCAAAGAGGTATTCCATCAAAGTTAGTTAGGGAAAAGATCAGAGATATTGTCTCTGAATATGGGTTTTTAGTAAGAATGGAAGAAGATGTTAAAAAGGGTATATCTTTGATAAAGGAAATTAAAAAAGATGGGATTTCCTTAGATGAAAACGGTCTTTCCTATTACTATGAGACTTTAAATATGCTGGATGTTGCTGAATTAATATTAAACGCTATCTTAATAAGAGATGAAAGTAGAGGTCCACATTTAAGATTTAAAAATTTCAATCCACCTGTTATGGAGTTTCTGCCTAAAAGACCTGAATGGAACAAATACATAATATTTTATAGAAAAGATGGAGAATTAAAATACGAGATAAAAGAACCTATAAGACCTAATTTTAAGCCTGAAGGGGAAGAAAAGTAAAGAGATTGTGTGGGATGAATTTTTCTGTAGTAATTGAAGCTACTGAAGATGAAATACATTGATTAATAAATTTTAAAAGAGGGGGATTTTATCCCCCTCTTTTTTTAGGCTGTAGATTTGTTTATTAGTTTATAGAGAGGACAATATCTTACAGCTGCAGTAAATACCAAAATAAATCCTATTATATGTAAGATTACAGCCCAAGCGGACCCAGAAACGACTCCCCATTTTGTAAGATGAGGTAAAATCATCCCTATAATCACTCTGATAATGGCATCAGTCTTCCCAACGTTCATCCTTTCACCCCCTAATTTAGTTTAATTTTAATTATACTTTCAAAATTCTAGAAATTCAAGATTATTTATATATTATTGATAACAAAGGTGTATAATTTTATAAAATTACACAGGATAAGAGGTGATAGAAAATTGAAAATTATTGATTTAAGAAGTGATACTGTTACAAAGCCTACAGAAGAAATGAGAAAAGCCATGTATTTAGCTGAAGTAGGTGACGATGGGTATGGTGAGGATCCTACAATAAATCTATTAGAAAAAAAGGCTGCAGAACTTTTAGGTAAAGAATCCGCTCTTTTTGTTGTCTCAGGAACTATGGGGAATCAAGTAGCTCTTCTTTCTTGGACATCAAGGGGAGATGAAGTTATCCTTGAGGCAGAATCCCATATGTACTATTATGAAGCAGGTGGAATGGGAGGAAATGCTGGAGTACAACCATTCCTTATTCAAGGTGAAGATGGAATGATGCCTATAGAAAAGATTGAAAAAGCAATTAGACCTCAGGGAAGAGTATTTCCAAAAACATCTTTAATTGTTTTAGAGAATACTCACAATAGGGCTGGGGGGAAGGTACTTCCCTTAGATTATATGAAAGAGGTATATGAATTAAGTAGAAAATATAACATACCTATTCATCTTGATGGGGCAAGGATTTTTAATGCTTCTATTTATTTAAAGGTTCCTGCAAAGGAGATAGCTAAATATGCTGATTCAGTTATGTTTTGTCTTTCCAAGGGGCTTTCTTGCCCTATGGGTTCTCTTCTTGTAGGACCCTCAGATTTTATTGAAAAGGCAAGAAAAAATAGACAAAGATTGGGTGGTGGTCTAAGGCAGGCTGGAGTGGTGGCTGCTTGTGGTGTTTGGGCTTTAGATAATATGATAGATCGCTTAGAAGAAGATCATAGAAAGGCTTATAACTTATATGCCTTCCTTAGGACTATTCCAATTTTTGATGTGAAAAAGCCAGACACCAATATTTTAAAGGTAAATATAAAAAATGGTTATAAGGCTTCTGATTTAATTAAGAAATTTAAAGATTACGGATTACTTGCTACAAGTTTTGATGAAAAGACCTTAAGATTTGTAACTCACAAAGATGTATCCTTTGATGATATTGAGGAGGCAAAAAATATTATAGAAAGAGTGTTAAACTTATTGCATTTTTAAAAGCTCTATTACATAGGAAATTTCTATAGACACTTCTCTTTTTCCTTCTCTTCAAGGGATAAGTCGCTAAAAGTTTTAGTCTTTTTGTAATTATTCCTTTAAAAATTTGTAATATAATTATAGCATTTTTATAACTTAAGGAGGGATTAACAGTATGAAGTCTTACAGAAAAGAATTGTGGTTTAACCTTCCAACAAGAAGGGGATTTGTAAATATCACAGATACATTACAAAAATGTGTAGAAGAGAGTGGAGTTAAAGAAGGGCTTCTTCTTTGTAATGCAATGCATATTACTGCAAGTGTTTTTATCAATGATGATGAACCAGGGCTTTTAAGGGATTTTGAAATATGGTTAGAGAAACTTGCACCTGAAAAACCATATGATCAGTATTTCCATAATGTGGGTGAAAATAATGCTGATGCTCATTTAAAGCGTACCATAATGGGAAGAGAAGTGGTAATAGCAATTACTGATGGTAAGCTTGATTTAGGTCCATGGGAGCAGGTTTTTTATGGTGAATTTGATGGAATGAGAAGGAAGAGAGTCCTAGTAAAAATAATTGGTGAGTAGGAGGAAAAATTATGAAACAAAACTTCCTTTTTAGAGACCCATCATTACCTATTGATGAAAGAGTTAAAAATCTTCTTTCTTTACTTACCCTTGAAGAAAAGATTAAATTACTTCCTACTCGACAGGCAGAAATACCCAGATTAGAAATAGGAGAATTTCATATAGGTGGAGAATCAGCTCATGGTGTAGCTTGGATGGGAAAAGCCACTGTATTTCCTCAGCCTATAGGTCTTGTATCTTCTTTTGATAGAGATCTTATGAGAAAGATAGGAGAAGTGGTCTCATTAGAGGCTCGTGCTTACTACTATATGAGGGGAAAGATTGGGGGACTTATGCTTTGGGCTCCTACTGTAGATATGGATAGAGATCCAAGATGGGGTAGAATGGAAGAAGGTTATGGTGAAGATCCTTTTCTTGCGGGAGAGATGGCAAGTGCATATATACAAGGTATGCAAGGAGATGATGAGATATATCTTAAAACCGCTATGACCCCTAAGCATTTCTTTGCTAATAATAATGAGAAGGATAGAGATAAATTTTCTGCTAATATTGATCTTAGAAATATGTATGAGTATTACTTAGATGTTTTTAGAAGAGTTATAGAAAAGGGAAAGGCAACAGGTATAATGACTGCTTACAATGCTGTAAATGGTGTACCTTGTATAATAAATCCCATAGTAAAGAAGGTTGTAAAAGAGAAATTTGGATTAAGCGGATATGTAGTAACTGATGCTGGAGATTTTAGTCAAACTGTTACCTCTCACAAAACTTTTGAGAATCACTATGAAACAATGGCATATGCTTTAAAAGTTGGTATTGACGCCTTTACTGATGATCCTAATCTTGTTATTGAATCTGCATGGAAAGCTCTTGAGATGGGATTAATAACTGAAGAGGATATTGATAGGGCTGTTTTTAATACTCTTCGTGTAAGATTTAGACTTGGTGAATTTGATGAAGAAATAAGTAAAAAATTTTATGTATCTCCTAACAAGATTTGTGATAAAGAACATTCTCAGCTTGCGTATAAATCCGCTCTTGAGTCTATTGTTCTTTTAAAAAATCAGAACAAGTTTCTTCCTATAAGTAAGGAAAAAGTAAATAAGATTGCGGTCATAGGTCCTTTAGCAAATAAAAACTATAATGATTGGTATAGTGGCACTTATCCATATAAAGTTTCTGTTCTCCAAGGAATAGTTAATAGATTCTATGATAAGGATATAAAATACTATGATTCCTATGATATTATTGCAATAAAATCAGCAAAAAATAATAAATATTTGAAAGTTATAGAGTCAGAGAGCAGTCCTGTATGGGCTATAAGTGAAGAAATTGGCCCAAGAGAAAAATTTAAATTTATAGATTGGGGATGGGGCAATAAAAGTTTACAATCTTTAGCAAATAATAAATATTTAGCGTGTAATGATTCTAATTCTTCTATTTTTTCTGCATCAGAAGAAGTATTTGGGTGGTTTGTAAAGGAACTTTTCCAAATAGATTCCTTAGGAGATGGTACCTTTTATATTAAGACCTGGCATGGAAAATATCTTTATGTAGATGAGGAGAATGGAAATTTAGTTAAATTCAAAGATAGTTTTGAAGATCTTCCCGAGGAAAAATTTATAATTGAGAGGTTGGAAAATGGTATAGAGAAATCTTGCAATATAGCAAAAGAATCGGACTTAGTAATATTATGTGTGGGAAATAATCCTTTAGTAAATGGAAGAGAAGGGGAAGATAGAGTAGATATTGTTTTGCCAGAGCACCAAGAGAAACTTGTTAGAGAGATTTATAAAGTAAATCCTAATATGGTACTTTTAATAATTAGTAGTTATCCTTATGCTATTAATTGGGCAAAAGAGAATGTACCAGCTATTTTATGGTCTTCTCATGGGGGACAAGAGATGGGAAATGCTATAGCAGATGTATTAATTGGGAATTATTCTCCAGCAGGAAGATTAAGTGTTACATGGTATAAATCAATAAATGATATACCTCCTATAACAGATTACGATGTAATAAGGGGAAAAAGAACCTATATGTATTTTGATAGAGACCCCCTCTTTCCCTTTGGACATGGACTTTCTTACACCAATTTTGAGTATAAAAATTTGGTTTTAAATTCTAAAAATTATGGAATAAAAGATGAAATAAGGCTTAGTTTTGAGATTGAAAATGTAGGAGATATGGACTCTGATGAGGTACCACAAATTTATGTAAAGGCTATAGATTCAAAAATAAAGAGACCAAAGCTTCAATTAAAAGGTTTTCAAAGAGTATTTATTCCTAAGGGAGAAAAAGTTAAGGTTGAATTTACTATACCTATTTCGGAGCTTTTTGTATGGGATGTAAGAAAAGAAAAATATTTAGTTGAAAAAGGAACGTATGAGATTTTAGTTGGTGCTTCCTCGGAAGATATAAGATTGAGGGAAAGAATTTATGTGGAAGGAGAAGAATTTGAGGATAGAGATCCTTTTGATAAGATAAAGGCTTTTAATTTTGATGATGGATATAATTTGATCTTCGATACAAAAAGAAATTGGGAGGAAACTTATATAATCTTTCACCAAGAAGACTCATGGATACTATTCCAAGATTTAAATTTTTATAGACCCTTTCAGAGAATAAGGATGGAAATATCTACACCGAGGAATTCCAAAATATTTTTATATTTTTGCAAAATTGATAAAGAATTTTCTTTTGATGTAATAGATACTTTTAATGAATGGAAAGAAATCGTTTTTGTTTTAAATGATAATATTTTAGGTAAGCAAGATATGTATATAAAAGGAGGAAAAGAAGTAAAAATAAACTGGTTTAAATTTGAATAAGGAGGAGGATTTTATGAGATTTACTGATGGGCATTGGCGTATCAGAGAAGGTATAAAGATACATTATCCTTCTATGGTTTGGGATTATGAAGTTAAGGAAAAAGAAGTTATAGTATATGCACCATGCACCTTTGTTAGAAATAGAGGAGAAACTCTATTTGGTCCTCTTTTAGAAATTCATTTTTCAGCACCATTTCCTAATGTTATAGAAGTAATATCATACCATTATAAAGGTGTGGTAGAGAAAGGACCGTCTTTTGAATTAAATAAAGATAAAAATTTTAAGCCTGAGATATTAGATAAAGAAGATGTAATCATATTAAAATCTGGAAATCTTAGGGTAGAAATTAACAAAAAAGGAGTATTTAAATTTACCTTTTTCTGGAAAGATAAGAAATTGACATCTTCTGGTTTCAAGCATATGGCTTATGCTGTTGATGAAAACAAAACTCCTTATATGGTAGAGCAATTGGATCTTGCTGTAGGGGAATTGGTATATGGTCTTGGAGAAAGATTTAGTCCTTTTATAAAGAATGGACAACAGGTGGAGATGTGGAATGCTGATGCAGGAACTATTTCCGATCAAACCTATAAAAATATTCCTTTTTATATAACAAATAGAGACTATGGAGTTTTTGTAAATCATCCTGAGAAGGTTTCTTTTGAAATAGCCACAGAAAATGTGGAACGAGTACAATTTAGTGTGAAGGGTGAAAAGATAAATTATTTCATAATTGGGGGAGAAAATTTAAAAGAAGTACTTGAAAATTATACTCTTCTTACGGGAAGACCTGCTCTTCCACCTGCATGGTCCTTTGGTCTTTGGCTTACCACTTCTTTTATAACTAATTATGATGAGAAAACAGTGACCAGTTTTATAGAAGGCATGAAAGAGAGAAATATACCTTTACATGTTTTCCATTTTGATTGTTTTTGGATGAAAGAATATCACTGGGTAGATTTTGAATGGGATCAGAGAGTATTTCCAAATCCAGAGAATATGTTAAAGAGATTGAAAGATAGAGGCTTGAAGATATGTGTATGGATTAATCCCTATATTGCTCAAAGATCAAAACTCTTTGAAGAAGGAAAAGAAAATGGTTATCTCTTAAAGAAGCCTAATGGGGATGTATGGCAAACTGATGAATGGCAACCCGGTATGGGAATTGTAGATTTTACAAATCCATCTGCAAGAAAATGGTATGCTAATAAATTAAAAGAGCTTATTAAAATGGGAGTAGATGTATTTAAAACTGATTTTGGAGAAAGGATTCCAACTGATGTAATCTATTATGATGGATCGGATCCTGAAAAGATGCATAACTTTTATACCTATTTATATAATAAAACCGTTTTTGAAGCATTAAAGGAGGAGCTTGGAGAGGAAAATGCTATAGTATTTGCCAGATCAGCTACCGCAGGAAGTCAGAAATTTCCAGTACATTGGGGTGGAGATTCCTTATCTACTTATGAATCTATGGCAGAAACATTAAGAGGAGGTCTTTCCTTAGGTCTCTGTGGATTTGGCTTTTGGAGTCATGATATTGCAGGATTTGATAGTTCTGCTACTCCTGATCTTTATAAAAGGTGGGTAGCCTTTGGACTTCTTTCATCCCATTCAAGACTCCATGGAAATCATGATTATAAAGTACCATGGCTATATGATGAGGAAGCTGTAGATGTATTAAGATTTTTTGTAAATTTGAAGTGCCAATTAATGCCTTATCTTTTTGCAAAGGCAATTGAAGCAGTAAATAAAGGAATTCCAATGCTCAGAGCCATGCTACTTGAATTTGAAGAAGATCCTACTTGCCATTTCTTAGATAGACAATATATGCTTGGAGATTCTTTACTTGTAGCCCCCATATTCTCAGAAACGGGAGAAGTGGAATATTATCTTCCCAATGTGGGTATATGGACAAATCTTATAACAGGAGAGAGAAAAGAAGGAGGAAAGTGGTATAAGGAAAAGCATGATTATTTCTCTTTACCTCTTATGGCAAGACCAGGAAGTATAATAGCTATAGGCAACAATAAGGAAAAAACCGATTACGATTATGCAGATAATGTAACTTTATATGTTTTTGAGCCTCAGGAAGAAAAAACTTCAGTATGTGAGATATACAATCAGAAAAAGGAAGTAGAATTAAAGATTAATTTATTAAAAGAAAAAGATGAGATAACAATAAATATAGAAAAAGATTCTGGAAAAATATATTCAATACTTTTGTTTAATATAAATGAGGTAAAAAAGGTGGAAGGTGGAAATATAGAGAAAAAAGATAAGGGTATATTAGTAAAACCTGAAAAGGGTATTAAAAAGATAAAAATAAGACTTTAAAAATTCCCCCAGCAGAAAGCTGGGGGTTTCTATTAAAATTACTGATATTTATGTTATTATAGGGCTATCAGGGGTTAGTTATGAAATATAACTTTGATGAAGTTGTAAATAGGCTTGGGACAGGCTCTTTAAAATGGGATGGAGTAGGACTTATCTTTGGTGATAAGGATATCCTTCCTATGTGGATTGCAGATATGGATTTTAAAGTTGCAAAACCAATAACTGATGCAATCCTTAAAAGAGCTAAGCATGCAATTTATGGATATACTACTGTTTCTGATTCTCTTATTTCTGCTGTAATTGATAGACTTAAGTTAAAGTATAATTGGGATGTTAAACCTGAGTGGATTATATTTACACCTGGGGTAATTCCTGCTTTATATACTGCAATAAAAGCACTGGTATCTGTTGGTGATAGTGTTCTTATACAGGAACCAGTTTATTATCCATTTTTTAGTGTAATAAGGGATAATGGGGCTCATATTGTAAGTAATGATCTAAAACTCATAAATAATCATTACGAAATTGATTTTGATGACCTGGAAATGAAATTTCTTCCTAAAAAAGATCTTCTTTCTGAACCATCTCGTATAAAAGCTATGATTTTATGTAATCCTCATAATCCTGTGGGACGTGTTTATACAAAAGAGGAATTAACAAAGATGGGTGAGATTTTAATTAAAAATGAAGTGGTTGTTATTTCAGATGAGATTCATTGTGAAATTGTTTATAATGGTCATAGACATATTCCTTTTGCTTCCATCTCGGAAGAATTTGCAAATAATTCTATTACTTGTATGTCAGGAAGTAAAACTTTTAATATTGCAGGATTGGAAACCTCTATTATAATAATTCCAAATGAAAAACTTCGTAAGAGGTTTATTGAGGTAAAAGGCAGACTTCTTTCAACTCCAAATCCCTTTGGCCTTGTAGCAACAGAATCTGCATTTCGCTATGGAGATGAGTGGCTTTCTCAGCTTCTTGAATATCTTGAAGAAAATCTCAGGTTTCTCATTGATTATGTGGAGAAGAGAATTCCAAAAGTTAAAGTTATAAAACCTGAAGGTACATACCTTGCATGGCTTGATTTTAGAGAACTTGGTATGGATGAGTACACTTTAAGCGAATTCCTTCGAAAGAAGGCAAAGGTTGGTCTTGATGATGGCTATGTTTTTGGAAAGTCTGGAGCAGGATTTGCCCGCCTTAATTTTGCTTGTCCCCGTGTTATTCTTGAAGAGGGTCTTAGAAGAATTGAAAAAGCAGTAAAAGAGATTATTTAGAATAAATATTTAAAAGGGGGTTAATATATGAAATATAAAATGCCAGAGGGACCTTTTGAACCTACTTGGGAATCCTTGAAAAATTATAAGATTCCAGATTGGTATAAGGATGCTAAATTTGGGATATTTATACATTTTGGAGTCTATGCGGTACCTGCTTTTGGTAATGAGTGGTATCCAAGAAACATGTATATAAAAGGTACAAGAGAATATGAGCATCATTTAAAAACGTATGGAGATCATAAAAAATTTGGATATAAAGATTTTATTCCTCTATTTAAAGCTGAAAAATTTGATCCTTATGAATGGGCTGATCTTTTTAAAAAAGCGGGTGCTAAGTATGTAGTGCCTGTTGCAGAGCATCATGATGGTTTTGCCATGTATGATTGTAGCTATACACGATGGTGTGCAAGCAAGATGGGACCTCAAAGGGACATCATTGGAGAACTAGCCAAAGCAGTGAGAGAAAATTATCTTACCTTTGGGGTTTCCTATCATAGAGCTGAACACTGGTGGTTTTTACATGAAGGAATGAAATTTGATTCTGATGTAAGGGATAGGAATTATTTTGATCTATATGGACCTGCCCAGCCTGAAAGTATCCAACCAACAGAAGAATTTTTAGAGGATTGGCTTTTAAGACTTTTTGAAATTGTGGATAAGTATCAGCCCCAACTTGTTTACTTTGATTGGTGGATAGAACAACCAGCTTTTGAACCTTATTTAAAGAAATTTTTTGCCTATTATTACAATAGAGGTTATCAGTGGGGAAGAGGGGTAGTAATAAATTATAAAAATTATGCAGTGCCAAGAGAATGTGCAGTATGGGATATAGAAAGAGGAAAACTTGGAGATATTGATCCCATATATTGGCAAACAGATACATCTATTTCTCGTCTTTCTTGGGGATATATAGAAAATGATGTCTATAAACCAGCTAAAGAACTTATTTGGGAACTTATAGATATTGTGAGTAAAAATGGAAATCTTCTTTTAAATGTAGGTCCTAAATCTGATGGGACTATACCTGATCCTGCTCGTGAGATTCTTTTAGAGATAGGTAATTGGCTTCTTAAAAATGGTTCTGCTATTTATGGTACAAGACCATGGAAAATTTATGGCGAAGGTCCTACAAAAGTAGCTCATGGGCCTTTTAGTGAAAAGGAAATAAGTTATACAGGGGAGGACTTTAGATTTACCACAAAGGGAGATGACCTTTATGCTATTTTAATGGAAAAGCCTACAAAAGGAGAAGTTTTAATAAAGTCTCTTAGTACAAATCTTACTTTATATAATAAAGAAGTTAAGAAGGTAGAGATTTTGGGAATAGGAGAAGCTGGATTTGAAAGGGATGAAAAAGGTCTTAAAATCCAAGTTCCAGATTATGATAAATTAGATTATCCTTTAGTATTTAAAATTATGGGGTAAATAAGATAAAAAAATTTCTAATATTTATTTTATGCTTTGTAAGCTTGGTTATTTTTTTTGGAATAAGAGACTATTATTATGGGTTTAGATTGAAGAGTGAGCTTAGGGCTTTAGAAGGGAAAGTGGTGTCATATAAAGAGAAGGAGCTTTTAAATTTTATTAGAAGAGACCTTATTGATAATAGGGGACTTATCATATCAAAAATAGAAAATGGAAAACCTTCGGAATATTCCCTTTTGGAATCTTATGGAGAATTAATGGAATATGCCTTATTAAGGGGGAATAAAGATCTTTTTGATATTTTGCTTTCTATTGTAAATAAATATTTTTATAGCAAAGATGGATATCTTTATTGGAGAATTAATAGATTAACCCTTATGCCAGAAAATAGTACCGCTTTAATAGATTCTTTAAGGATTCTTAACGCTCTTGTTTCCGCTTATGAAATCTTTAAGGATAAAAAATATATGGAAATGGGAGAAAAAATATCAGAAGAAATATTGAAATTTAATTCATCAGGAGAATTTTTTGTGGATTATTATGATGGAAATACAAAAGCAAAAGCTAATAAAATATCTTTATTCTATTTAGATCTTAGGAAACTAAAAAAGATAGCTAAACTATTTTCTTCCTTTAATAAATACTACATTACATCTAAAAAAATTCTTGAAAACTCTATATCTATAAATAGACCCTTCTTCCCTAAGGAATTTGACCTTTATACCTTCTCTTATAAGACCCATTATCCTGTAAATATGTTGGAACAGGTGATTACTGCTATAAATTTTGATGATGTGAACAAGATAGAAGATTTTTTAAGCTTTGTAAAAAATGAAATAAATAAGTATAATAAATTAAATACATTCTATATGAGTGATAAAAGAGTGGACGATCAAGAAAATGTAGGTTTATATGCCATATTGGCGAGATTGTTTATTTTTTGTGATGATAAGTTATGGGCTAAAAAAGTTTTTAATTTTGTTGAAAAGTTTAAGGGGAATGATTCTTTTAGTTATGGGGATTTTTTGGGAAAAAACTATTACGCTTTTGATCAATTAGAGGTATTATTGACTTTAAGCTATATGGAGGATTAAATGAATAGGAATCTTTTAAAGGATAACATTATCTTTAGTCTTCTTTTAATTTTTTGGCTTCTAACTCTTATAGTGATATTTAGTACCAGTTACAACGTGAATTATATCAATTATCTTTTGTTTTCAGCCCTTATTTTGAACATGTTGATATCTTATAACCTTGGAATAACCTCAGGTTTAATTGCCTCCTTATTTATAATTTTTATATATGGCTCTTATTTACTATATTCCATTATAGTATTAAATACTATTACAGAATTTAAGTGGGAATATGCTTTTTGGCTTATCTCATTTCCTATAGGTGCCTTTCTTTCAGGAAGTTTAGAAAGGGAATTTAGATTTTTAAAGGAAAGAATTAGAGAACTTGAAGAGAGGGAAAAATTGGTTTTATTGGATGATGTTACTGGATTTTTCAATTCTTTTGGATTTTTCCAGAGGTTAGAAGAAGAGATTAAGAGAGCTCAAAGGTATAAGGAGACTTTTTCTATACTTTACATAAATATTGTAGATTGGAAAGAATTGAAGAATATATATGGAGAAGATGGATATAAGAGTATCTTAAAAGTAGTTGCTAATGAAATTCTTAAGAATACAAGGTCTACAGATATAAAAGGAAGAATAGAAGATGGGGTTTTAGGTATCATATTGCCAGATACTGATATTAACTCTGCAAAGATAGTAAAGGAAAAACTCCATAGAGCTTTGGATAAGATTATTGTTGAGATAGGAGGAAAAAGGAGAGTTATATCATTAAAGATTAAAATTGGTGAAGCAGAATTCCAGGAAGGCGAAGATGCATTAATTATTTGGGAGAGAGCAAAAGATAATAGTAAATATGATGTGTAGATTTAAAATAATTTTTATCTTTCTAATTTTGTTTATTTTAACCCTCTCCTTTGCAGAGGAAAACCAAAGGGTATTAGTAATCTATGATAGTTTTTCAAGAATAGGAGAAGACTATCCAATTGAGAAAGAGTTGGAAGAATATTTGTCCCACTATGGTGTATATGTAGGATCTGTAAATAGTGAGGACGTTTTACCTGATGTAACCCAATATGATCTTGTTATATATTTGGGATTTCAGGAGAAGATCTTAAAAAAGGAATTTTTAAAAGAGATTTCAAAAAGTAAAAAGATTGTATGGATTGAGGAAAATATAGATCAGTTTGCAAAATATATAGGATGTAATGAATTTAGAGATGTAGGAAAAAGATATGGCTTTATAGAGGTAAATTATAAGGGTTATAAACTCTCTTTTGATCCTCAAACTTTTATTCATTTAGTTCTTCCCAAAAAAGCCAATGTATTGTCTTATGTATCCGATGATTTAAATAAGTTTCCCTATGTATTTCAAAAGGACAATCTCTATTATTTTGGGAGGTTAGATTTTAGAGATAGCAGTGGAATAGCTTTTTTAGATCTTTTGCATGATATTTTAGGGGTTAATCATCCTTCTTTTAAAAAGGCTCTTTTAGTCTTTGATGGAATAGATCCTTTTACTTCTGCTGATCTTCTTCAAGAAAAGCTCCCAGCTGTTTGTTGTCAACATGTTTCTTATTCTATAGTGGTATATCCTACAGTAAAAAAAGATGGAAAGTTATATTATCTTAGTGATAATGAAAAACTTCTTAAAGTTTTATTGGAGATTGAAAATAGTAATATTGGTATAATACAAGGAAGCTATTATGAGAAAAATTACGATTCAAAGATAAATAGTGATTTAAATCTTTTAGCAAGTTATGGTATATATCCTATTGCTTTTAAATTTTATGATGTGCCCTATAAAGAAAGATATATTGATCCTTCTAAATTTTTTAATATAATTCTTGATAATGACATAATCACTACTAAAAGATTATATACTCTTATCTATCCCATAAATGCAGGAATTTATAATCCCAAGGACCCTAAAAATGTAAATTTAATTTTAAGAAAAGCAAAAGATTTTTTAGCTTTTAGAGATGCTATATTGGGAATTTCCATACCCATATATTTAGATAAGGAAGATATAGAAAGACTTATACTGGGTTTGAAAGATTTGGGTTATGATTTTCTTGATCTTTTAAAAGAGCCTTATCATGTGGAAAATGATAAATTAATAATCATGAATAAAAATGGAAATAAAGTTGTTGTAAGTAATGTATTACCGTATTCAAAAAGCAGATTAGAAAGATTTTTTGAGAAATTTGTTGGTTATTTAAGAATTATATTAATATTTGTGGTAACAAGTTTCATTATTATTATTCTTTATCTTGTGAATTTCAAAATCAGATTGTATGAGAGGGGAAAAAAGCAGTGAAAGTTCTAACTTTTTGGGATTTTGCTTTTGTAATATCTATGGTAATGACTTGGTCTGTTCTTTTGTATCATATCTTGCTAACCTATTTTGGATATCGTTATTTTCTTATAAGTTTAGGCTTTGAAGAAGATGAAGAAATCAAAGAGTATCCTTTTATATCTGTTTTAGTGCCTGCTCATAATGAGGAAAAAGTTATAGGTAATACGGTAGATGCTATAGCCAGGTCTTATTATCCTCGTGATAAATTTGAAATCATAGTGATTAATGATAGTTCTACTGATAGGACAGGAGAAGTATTAAAAGAGAAACAAAAGTTGTATCCAAATCTTAAAGTGCTTGAGATTAAGCCACCCTTAGGTGCTAAAGGTAAATCAAATGCTCTAAATCAAGGATTAAAGATAGCAAAGGGAGATTATATAGTAGTTTATGATGCTGATAACACTCCAGAACGAAAAGCAATCTATAATTTAGTAAGATTTATAATCAAGGATGATAATCTTGGAGCAGTAGTAGGCAAATTTAGAACGAGGAATAAGGATAAAAATCTCCTTACAAGATTTATAAATATAGAAACTCTCAGTTTCCAGTGGCTTATTCAGGCCTCAAGAAATTACTTTTTAGGACTTACCACAATCCCTGGTACCAATTTTATAATTAGAAAAGATCTTTTGGAAAAAATTGGTGGATGGAATATTCATTCCCTTACTGAGGATACTGAGCTTACCATAAGAATATACAAGGAAGGATATAGAATAAAATGGATACCTCAGGCAGTAACTTGGGAGCAAGAGCCCGAAAGATTAAAAGTTTGGATAAAACAAAGAACAAGATGGGCAAGAGGTAATATTTCTGTTATTGCCCAGTATTTAAAGAATATATTTAGTTTGAGAAGTAAAATTACCTTTGATATAATTTATTTTTCTTACATTTATCTTGTGGCTTTTACAGCTATTTTAATTTCAGATATTATTTTTGGATTAGGGCTTTTAAAAGTTATTAAACTTAATGTAGGAGGACCTCTATTTACTATATGGATATTAGCGTATTTACTTTTTATAACTGAGACCTTTATATCTCTGAGTTTAGAAAGAGGGGAAGGTAATTTACAAAATCTTCTAATTATATCTATTATGTATTTTACTTACTGCCAGCTATGGCTTTATGTGGTTATTAGAGCAATTTACTTTACCCTAAAAGATAGAATAACGGGTAAAACTGTAAAATGGTATAAAACAGAAAGGAGTTCAGAATAATGAGGAGATTTTTATTTCTTTTCCTCATAATATTAATAATAGTTCCTGTTTTTGGGTTTGATAGTATAAAAGTTTATAATTTACCTATAACATCTCAAGATATTCTTCTTAATTTACCTTTAAATAGGTACTCCTTTTGGTTTTATGTTCCAGAAGGAGTAAATATATTGGATAAATGTTATTTAAATCTAAATTATTTTTATTCAGAGACAATGAAATCTAATGAATCCTTTTATACAATTCTTGTAAATTCATATCCTATCTCCAGTGGTCCCATTGTTAAAAAAGAAGGAAACTATGCAAAAATTACTGTAAAAATTCCTATAAAAAGGTTAAAGTATGGATTTAATGAGCTAACTATTTCTACAAGACAAAGAAGCATTGAGGGACCTTGTAAGGATTTGGATAATGATGCAAATTGGTTAATTATTCATAATACTTCTATTTTACACCTTGAAACCATAGATAAGCCTTATAAAATTACTTATTTTCCTTATCCTTTTATGGATCTATTATCTCTAAAAGTGGTTGATTCCAATATCTATTTAAATGAAGTATCAAATCAAAATTTAGATATTCTATTTAAGCTTGTTAACAATCTTTCTATAAAGGAAAGATATAAAAAACTTTCTTTTAGAGTCTTTTTTGATGATCCTTATGTTAAAAAAGGAGAAAATCAAATATTAATTGGAAAATTAGATAAATGGAGAATTTTAAACGATAAAAGTTTTAGTAACATAGAGGATGATGTAGGTTTATTATATTTAGATAAATACAATGATAACTTGCAAATATATATTTCTGGAAAAGGAAAAGGTATTGAAAAGTCCATAAGTTACTTATTAAATCCTAACCAGATAAAGTTAACAGAGACAAATCCTGTTATTATAACAGCTGAATCTTCTTTAACTGAAAGGAAAGTTGAAAGTAAGAAGGTTTTAACTTTAAAAGATCTGGGTTATAGTAATATAGTGATTTCAGGATCCCATCATCAAGCTTTTTCCTTTTCCTTCAAGCTACCTATAGGTTATCAGTCAGTACAGGCAGGCTCTTATATAGAGCTTAAATTTTCTCATTCTCCTATTCTGGATCCAGAAAGATCAGGTATAACACTATATATAAACGGAATTCCTGTAAAAGCGGAAAGATTGGATGGAGAGAATAGAGAGAATGGAAGATTGAAAGCATATTTTCCTAAGGACTTATTAAAAGAAAAAGAATGGATTGTTGAGATAAAAGTTTATCATGCCTTAAAGAATGTGGACTGTGATAAAAGATATGATGAAATTGCATGGACAAAGATAGATGGAGATTCGTTTATTTATCTAAATAAAGGTTATGTAGAAGACTATCCTAATTTAAGGAACATATGGAATGGAAATTACCAGGATATCTGTATATGGTTCCCTCAAAACCCTTCTCCTTATGAAATATCATTAATGGCTACGTTGATAGGAAAGGTTTCTCAAAATACAGGTAATATTTATAATTTTAAAACTATATTAGGAGATGAATTAAAAGAGGAAATGAAAGATAAGGATATATTATTTATAGGTAATTTCCACGATGATAGATTAAAGAAGATTGAGAAGAATCTATGGGTAAAACCAGAAGGGAATAAATTTATTCTTAAGAAGGATTTAGGTATTTTCTTTGATGGGTTTACAACAGATATAGTTATGCAGTCCGACTATTCTCCTCTTGGAGGTAACGGAAAACTTTATGCTATCTTATACAACGATGAAAGTTCCCTTATTAAATTCAACAATTTTTTAGAAGATATTAATAATATTAGAAAGATATATGGTCAGGTATTTATAATGACAAAGCTTGGAAATACATCATCTTTTAATCTTGTTGAAAAGAAAGAAGCTTTTATTTCTATTTTTGAGATACGTCCTTTAATATTCTATTTAGCTATATTCTTAATAGTTTTAGCCATAAATATAATTATTTTAATCTATCTAAGGAAAAGGAGAATATGATTTATTAGACCGTAGTTAATACTTTCTCATAAGGAGATCTTCAATCAAAATAATTATTAAATAAAAGAGGGATGATTAGTTTGAAAGAAATATTGCAAGATATTATTATAGATACTCTAAGAAGCTTAAATCCCAAAGATGCAATTAAAAAATATGTTTCTTATGATCCCGAATGGAAATTGTTGAAAATAAAGGATAGAAAATTTGAGATAAAAGGTAAAGTTTATCTTCTTGCTGTTGGTAAAGCATCTTTTACAATGGCTGAGGGGATTATGGAGATATTAGGGGGTCTAATCGATAAAGGATATGTGGTAGTACCTTATGGATATGAGGGATCCTTAGGTAATAACATTGAAGTTATGCATTCATCTCATCCAATACCAGATGAAAATGGAGTTAAATCTGCACAAAAGATATATGATTTTGTGAGAAATATGGATGAAAGGGATATATTAATATTTTTATTGTCAGGTGGGGGTTCTGCCCTTCTTCCGTTGCCGAGGGCTGAGATTTCACTTGAGGATAAGATAGAAACTACTAAGCTTTTATTATCTTGTTCAGCAGGAATTCAAGAAGTAAATGCAGTAAGAAAACATTTAAGTAAAATAAAAGGGGGACAACTTGCCAGTATATGTAGAGGAACTATTATTACTTTAATAGTATCAGATGTTCTTGGAAATCCTTTAGATAGTATTGCTTCTGGACCTACTGTGCCTGATCCTACTACATTCCAAGATGTTTACAATATTATTATAAAATATAATCTGTGGGAAAAGATTCCAGAAAGAGTTAGAAGGCTTGTAAAAATGGGTATGGCAGGAGAGGTTCCAGAGACTCCGAAATCTATTGATAGTAGGCATTATGCCTTAGTGATTCTTTCCAATAGAGATTTTTTGGAAAAATTGATGGATAAGGTAGGGAATTTGGGTGTTAAAACCCTTTTAGTTACAGGATTCTTAGAAGGTGAGGCAAGAGAAGTAGCAAAGGTTATTGCAAGTATAGTTAAAGAAATAAAATATTCAGGTAATCCTGTATCACCTCCATGTGCTCTTATTTTTGGTGGAGAGACCACAGTAACTGTAAGGGGTAATGGCTTAGGAGGAAGAAATCAAGAATTGGCTCTATCTTTTGCCCTTGAAATATCTGATTTGGAAAATGTTTATATGACCGCCTTTGCTACTGATGGAAGAGATGGTCCTTGTGATTCAGCGGGTGCATATGTGGATACTACAACCATAGAAAGAGCACAAAAATTAGGAATGGATCCTGTATCATATCTTCTAAATAACGATTCATATCACTTTTTCAATAATATTGGTGATTTAATTAAAGTTGGACCTACCCATACTAATGTAAACGATATAGTTTTAGTGTTAGTTAAATGAGATAGGGAAATTGATAGTGATATAGCTACTATTTTTAAGGAAGAAAGATATAAATCTTAGTTTTATAAAGGGGAGTGAAATAAATGAAAAAGATCTTTATCCTTTTCTTAATTTTTACTATATTTATTCTTTCTGGCTGTTCTTTTCCTCCCGCGGTTACCATATCTACTCTTAATAGATCTGGAATAGTTTTGGAAAAAGGGGAAAAAGAAATTGGTTTTACTACCTTTCTTCATATACCTACAAATGTGTACATCTCTTATGGTTTGGGAAATGATTGGCAGATTCAAGGAAGATTAGGAATTACTTCTGGTCTTTCGTCACTTGATATTTATCATATGGAGATGATTTTTGGGAAAGAGTTAATTAGAAAAGAAAATATCCTTGCTAATTCTTCCTTTGGAATAGATATATGGTTAAATCCAGAAAATAGTTTCTATGGATATAATCTTTCTACTGGTGTTACCTTAGGGTGGATTCCTTTATCAGATACAAACAAAATTTTTGGTTTATATACACCCATTACTTTCCATTTTATTGGTTGTGATTATAAAGAAAATTGGGGAACAGGGACTATATTTATTCCAGGAATAGTTGCGGTTTTAGAAGTAAATAATTTTAGTTTAAAAGCTGGAGCAAACTTACCTTCTTATTTAGATCTTGTATTTTTCTTCAATAATCTTTATAACTTGCTTACCAACAAAGAAATAGATGTTGTTAAAGTAGGAGGTGTTGATATACAGGGTAATGTGGGCTTAGAATTTTCATATAGATGGTAAATTTTATCTCAAAATGAGGTGAGAATATAATATCACTATGAAGAACCTAAGTAGATATTTGATTAAAGCTCAGGAAGAAGAAAGAAAAAAAATAGCCAGAGAGTTGCATGATGAGATTGGTCAAATACTTACAGCAATAAAGATTAATTTAGAATTATTAAAAAGAAAAGTGGATAAAGAGTTGCAAAATCAAATAGATGAAAATATAAATCTTATAAATAGAGCTATAGATGAAGTAAGAGATATATCACTAAATCTAAGGCCCTCTCTTATTGATGATTTAGGACTCACATCTGCTATTAAATGGTATGTGGAAAAAATTAAAGAGAAAAGTAACTTAGAAATAAATTATATCTTGGAGTTTGATCCAAAGGAATTCTCTAAAGATTTTTCTATAACTATCTTCAGGATAATTCAAGAAGGTCTGACTAATGTTGTAAGACATGCTGAAGCTACAGAGGTCTTATTAAAAGTAATACAAAAAGATAATGAGATTGAAATATTTATTAAAGATGATGGAAAAGGGTTTGATGTAGAACAGGTTTTTAAAGATATTAATAAAGGGAGAGCTTTAGGGCTTCTTGGTATAAAGGAAAGGGTTGAACTTCTTAATGGAAGAATTGAGATTAAAAGTGAAATCCAAAAGGGTACAGAAATAAGAATTAATATTCCTTTAGAAAGAGATATATGAGTATAAAAGTTATAATTGCAGATGATCATACTTTAGTAAGAGAAGGGATAAAATCCCTTTTAAGTGATGTTGAAGGTATAGAGGTAATTGCAGAGACAGGGGATGGAGAGGAAACGTTATTAAAAACATCCACTTTTAAACCAGATATTTTGATCCTTGATATTTCAATGCCAAAGGTTTTTGGGATAAGATTTTGTGAAAAGATTAAAGAGATTTCACCTGAAACAAAGATAATTATTTTATCTATGCATTTTTCTAAAGAATATGTAAGAGAAGCCTTTAAATATGGTGCTAAAGGTTATATATTAAAAGATTCTTCCTTCACTGAATTGGAATTTGCAATTAAATCAGTATATGAAGGTAATATGTACATTAGTCCTAAGATATCTCAAATCTTAGTAGAAGATTATTTGGATCTTCTTGAAAACCCATTAGAGATTCTTACAGAGCGTCAAAAGGAAATTCTTAAGTTAATAGCGGAAGGGTATTCCATTAAGGAAATAGCTAATAGACTAAACTTAAGTGTAAAGACTGTTGAAACTCATAAATCTCAAATTATGGATAAGTTAGGAATATATGATATACCAGGACTTGTAAAATATGCTATTAAACATGGATTAATTGATATTTAATTATATATACCCCTAAGAACTTTTCCTAAAAAATCTTAAGGAAAATCCTTATAGATTTATATCCATATTTATTTTATCCTTTTTACAGGGAGGATAGAGAAAAATGTTTAAAGTGGTACTTATTGATGATAGTAAGGATTTTGTAAATTCTGCAATAAAGATTTTGGAAGAAGAGAAGTTTGAGGTTGTAGGTTTTGCCTATTCAGGTCAAGAAGGAATAAAAATTGTAAGAGAGAAAAAGCCTGATCTTGTTTTTGTAGATATAGTTATGCCAGATATGGATGGTTTTGCCACTATAAAAGAAATAAAAAAAATGGAGAATCCCCCTAAAACAATTATATTGACTCTATATGATAACGAGGAATATAGAAAGGCAAGTAGTGAAGTAGGAGCAGATGGCTTTATTTCAAAGTCAGAACTATTTTCTCATATTGACGAAATAATAGAAAAAATTGGAGGAAAAGTATATATGAAGACGATATTATTGGTAGATGATTCTAAAACTATTCGTAAAATGGTTATGACTGTATTATCAAAGATTCCTGAAGTCCAGTTTGAAGAAGCTGAAAGTGGTTTATTTGCTATTGAAAAACTTGCGTTAAAAAGGATTGATTTAGTAATTCTTGATCTAAATATGCCCGACATGCACGGAATTGATGTTTTGAAATTTATGAGAAAACATGATTTGTATAAAGATATTCCTGTAATTATATTAACTACCCGTGGAGATGAAGAAATGAAGGAAACAGCTATAAAAGAAGGAGCTAATTTATATATGGTAAAACCCTTTAATCCCCAGGAACTTTTGGATAACGTAAAGAGGTTTTTATTCAAGGAGTGAAATTAGATGAAAGATGATAAAGATTTTTTAGATTCTTTATTGCAAGATTATTTTGCTGAATGTGATGAGCATCTATTATCAATAAAGAAAAATCTTATTGCTTTAGAAGATTATTTAGACAAAGAGTTTATTAATGAAGAGATAGTAAATGAACTTTTTAGAAGTTTTCACACTATAAAAGGTCTTTCTGCCATGGTAGGTATATCACAAGCTGAGAAATTATCGCATCAACTGGAAAGTTATCTTAAATTACTGAAAACTGGAAAAAAGAGTTTTAAGGAAGAAGATCTTTTATTACTTAGAGATGGTGTTAAGCTATTAGAAGAGGTTATTTTGTGCAAAAAGGAAAATAAAGAAATTCCTGATATAGAAGAGGCACTTTCCAAATTAAAGGTACTCACTACTTATAATGAAACTCCTAAGGAAACTAAGGAGGAGGAAAAGAAGAAAGAAGAAAAGGTATATAAAATTGTCTTTTATCCCTCTCAAGAACTATCTGAAAAAGGTATAAATGTAGAATTTTTAAGAAAAAATCTTCAAGAGAGGACTAAATTAATCAAGGCTATTCCACAAGTGGATAAAGATAAAAAGGTATATTTTAAGTTTATATTCTCTTGTGATGATGAATCAAATTTAGAATTTCTCAAAGAGTTGAATATTCAATATTATCCTGTAGAAGAAAAGGGAAAATTAGAAGAAAAGGTAAAATCTACTCCTACTATTGCTTCTTCTACCACCTTTATAAGAGTAGATCTTTCAAAGTTAGATGAACTTATGAGAATTGTTGGGGAATTAGTAATTACAAAATCAAGATTACAGGAAGATTTTAAAGAAATAGAATCGGTAGTTTCACCTATAATGCAAAGTAGGATTTCTGAGACTATAAGACTTTTGGATAAGAATTTAAGGTACTTAAGGGAAAGTCTTATGAAGGTTAGATTAGTACCGATTGGTGAAGCTTTTGAAAGAATGCAATTTGTTATAAGAGATCTTATTAAAGAAAGTAGAAAGAAGATAAACTTACATATATTAGGAAAAGAAACGGAGCTTGATAAATATATTGTAGAAAGATTGGTAGATCCTCTTTTGCATATGGTTAGAAATGCTGTTAGTCATGGAATTGAAGAAGAAAAGGAAAGATTGGAAAAGGGAAAGGACCCAGTAGGAAATATTTATTTAAAGGCATATACATCGGGTGATAATGTTATTATTGAGGTGGAAGATGATGGAAAAGGAATAGACAGAGATAAGATAGCAGAAAAAGCATTAGAGCTTGGTCTGATAAAAGATAAAAATGACTTAAACTCAGATGAAAAGGTATTAGAGATTATATGTTCTCCAGATTTTTCTACCAGGGATTCAGCAGATAGAGAAAGTGGAAGAGGAGTGGGTATGTCTGTAGTAAAAAATACCATACAAGAGTTGGGAGGTAATCTTTATTTGAGTAGTGATAAAGATAA